>JBBRVL010000050.1:0-14968 GCA_038246925.1 Chloroflexia bacterium | reverse complement strand
GGAAAGGGCTGGCTCTTCGCTGCATCAGGCGTAAACGATGGCCCCTTGCCGACTCATTACGAGCCTTTCGAGTCGCCGGTCATAACCGGACTCTACAGGCAGCGTACCAACCCGGCAGCTAAGGTAGATGATTCTCCTCTGAATCCGCTCGCCCGGCCTGATGATGATCGCTACCCTATTGTTGCCACTACTTATCGTCTAACCGAGCACTACCTTAGCGGAGGGATGAGTCGCTTTGATAGCTGGCTGAACGAACTGCAACCGGCAATGTTCGCCGAGCTTAGCCCTCAACTGGCTGACGAACGGCAGATCGAGCATGGCGACTGGATCGTAATCAGCAGTCCGCGAGGCGAAATCGAAGCCAGGGCAATGGTAACGCCCCGTCTTCGCCCTCTAAGTATGAACGGCAGGGTTGTCCACCAGATTGGGCTGCCGATCCACTTTGGCTATTCAGGAGAGGTTACAGGCAGTCAAGCCAATGAGCTGATCCCAATAACCCTCGATCCAAATGTGAGCATGCATGAAGGCAAGACCCTCATGTGTGATGTGCGTAAAGGACGACTTGCGCAACATTCTGACGTTCCTTCTGTGGACTTTGCAAAACGCCCGAATAACAAGCCGATGAAGGATACTGAATATGAAGCTCAACCGGAAGGCGGTACCGCGTGACAACGCTCAACACCTCAGGTGACGAAATGCAGACGTCGGAACGAACTATGAGACGCCCTGGCATCTGGCATAGCCTCAAGATTGTGGAGCCACCCGCAGCCAGAGAAGCTATGGGCTTCTTCACGGATGCCACTCTATGCATCGGCTGTAAGGCGTGTGAAGTCGCTTGTAAGCAGTGGAACGGCCTGCCAGCCGACGGCGCTCAATGGACCGGACAGAGCTACGACAATACGACCCAGCTTTCGGCTACTACCTGGAGACATGTGACCTTCGCCGAGCAGGCTTTGCCGGACGGAGGTGTACGCTGGCTGTTCAACAGCGACGTTTGTAAACACTGCACCGCCGCGCCCTGTCAGCAAGTCTGCCCGACCGGCGCGTTGATACGTAATGAATTCGACAACGTATATGTGCAGCAAGATGTCTGCAACGGTTGTGGATATTGCATCCCGGCGTGTCCGTTTGGCGTTCTTGGGCGAAGTGAGGCCGATGGGCGCGCCCACAAGTGCACTCTCTGTTATGACAGGCAGAAAGACGGGCTTGAGCCTGCATGTGCGAAGGCATGTCCGACCGATTCTATCCTTTTCGGTCCGGTCGAGGAGTTGCGGCAGCGGGCAGCGGAAAGGTTGGGCGAGGTCCGCGCTAAGGGCCAGCCTGAGGCTTACCTGTATGGGGCTGAGGACGCAGGAGAGTACAAACGGTTGAATGCCTTCTTCCTCTTGACAGAGAGACCTGCCGCCTACAACCTACCGGAGGCACCTCACGAACCCACTGCCTCCATGAAAGAGAGGTATGCCTGGAGCGCATTGGCGGGCATCGGACTATCCATTCTCAGCGGCCTGATATTCGCGCGTGGCGCGAGAAAATAGCCGTGTCTCGTAAGGTAGTCATTACACGCATGGACCTGTCAGACTTAGTAGACGAAAAATACAAGAGGTCGCCGCATGGAGCCGCCCATGAAGACCCCGCCGATGCATACCGCGACGTGCCATTTCTCAAGCAGCCCGTCTGGAAAAATGAGATTGCGGCATACTTCTTCCTTGGAGGTATATCCGCGGGTAGCGCCCTTCTCGGCTCAATAGCGCAACTTGCGGGTGGCCCAAAATATCGCAAGCTCGCTCACATGGCACACTACGTCTCCTTTGTTACGTTCCTGCCCTGCCCCGCGCTGCTTATCGACGACCTCGGAGTACCGACGAAGTTCCACCATATGTTGCGGATTTTCAAGCCTTCGTCCCCAATGAACCTGGGCTCCTGGGCATTTGCTGTCCACGGCGCGGGGGCGACGACCCTATTGCTTCGCTTGCTGGCTAGCGAGGGCAAGCTGCCGCCAATGAGCAAAGTTTTGCTCGTGCTGCCGGAGAAGTTGCTGGCCGCGCTTGGCATTCCGAGTTCACTACTTCTGGCCGGGTATACGGGCGTCCTACTTGGCACTACAAGTATTCCCGTCTGGTACACGAGTCGCCTTTTGGGTGCGCTTTTTACCTCCAGCTCAGTGGCAACCGGCGCGGCAGCTTTGGAGTTGACCACAGCTTTTGGCGGGATGTATACAAAGGCCACTGGGAACTCCCTGTCGTCAATTCGCCTGGTTGCCGATGCGTCAGCGCTGATGGCATATGCCGCCTATGTTCGGACATCGGGAAGGGCCGCGCGGCCACTCTGGACAGGCGAACAGCGCATTTTGAATATGGCCTCGTTAGCAACACTTGGCCTTTCCATCGCTGTGGGTGCCATAGACACCAAGCGCGATCTGGGCACGCCGGTCAGAATCCTTGGTGCGCTCTGTGGGCTTGCCAGTGGCGGACTGATGCGCTGGGCAATTGTCCGCGCGGGCCGCGTGTCGGCGCTGGACCGGCAGGGTGCCCTCGACGCCATGCGCGCAACGGAGGAACGGCCAGGTTGGATAGCATCGCATTAGCAACCTGTGTTCAGTCAGACTTGTTCAGGTCCGAGTCTGAAACACAAACATTACGATAGTATCTATCTTTTGATGCACAGGCGAGGCAGACAGGAACGCCACCGAGCGTTACGTGACGCGCATTCATCACTTCCTCGTCGCACCTGGCACAGTTTACTCGGATGCCCGGTCTGCTGATGATCTCGGAGAGAGTTACGGAGAGCTCGACAGCTTCGATATGAAGGAGTTCTTCGACAGGCATCAATTGGTAGCCGTATACTTGCGCATGCCAGGGCGAATCGGCGCCGGGCGCATAGTTGATTGCTCTGTCGCGTACACCGTGAAGGGGTGCAATCCGATATGCCTCCCCGGTCAAAGTATCGGCCAGGGTCACAGCCACCTTTCCGTAATCAACAAGCCTGAGGGTTCGATGTCCAAGCGAACAGCCGGTGGCGATAGAGATACCGTCGACAAAGCAGCCGTCCGTTTCGACAAAAGCAAAAAGGCGCTTGTCCTTTTGGGGTAGGTCGAGATCGAACAGGTCTGAGGCAGCCATACCGATGCGCACGCCGAGGACCTGCCTCGGGCAGAGATGCGAATGCCTTGCGGCGGAGAGAGCTAAAAACTCCTGGAGTCTGGACACACTATTGAGCCTCCACACGATTATAGAATGCATTTACCCCTCTGGTCAACCGAGGGTAGTGCTGGTGAAACCCCAGCGCAGGCGCGTGGAGTAACATTGTGTGGCTTCGTTCGAGTGATTTTTGCGCGCTTATCATGGCGGGTGGAATGAGCAGCCGTATGGGGGTCAACAAGGCCCTCCTCAGGCAGTCGGAAGACAGCCCGACTTTAATCGAGCGCGTGATAGAGAGGGTTCGTCAGGCAAAGGCACAAGAGGTATCTATCATCGCGAATGTGTCAGCACCTTACGAGTTCCTCGGCCTGCCAATCGTGGGGGACGATGTTAAGGGGATTGGCCCACTTGGGGGTATTATCGGTGGTCTGCGTGCCTCTAGTTGCGAGCGAAACCTGGTGGTAGCGTGTGACATGCCGGGCATCAACCCCGACATCATCGCTTACATGGCCTCCATTAACGGGGATCACGATGCAATAGTACCCCGATGGGTCGACAGGCTCGGCAGAGTGAGGCTCGAACCCTTGCACGCAATCTACGCACATTCCTCGCTCCCGAAACTGATGGCTTGCGTTGCATCAGGCAATATTGCACTGCATACATGCCTCGAGACGCTTGCCGTTCGTTACGTGGACGAACAGGAGCTTGCAGGCTTCGCAGGAGCAACGAACTCCTTTCGCAACGTCAATTCGCCTGCCGACTGGGTGAATTTCCTTGAAGATCGCTCCTAAAATGACGCCGTAGCTTACTAACGCGATTCGATGGCCGACTGCGCGCTAAGCACCAGAGCACTACGTCTGTGCCTGTCACGTCTGGCCTTTATGCCTTTTTGACAACCAACTCTATGACATACATGATTTCTATGAAAATATCTCGATGTGCGACCACCTGGTACGACCATCCAGAGGCACTAAAACGACCCATGATAGCGGCAAGGTCGGCGGCATCGCTGAGTACCAGCAGCACCCGCCCGTGGGGGACAAGACATGGTTCGATATGATGTATGAAGTCGTCAAACCACTCCAGATCGGCTCCGGCCAGGTATGCTCGTTGAGCGTCATTCTTTGCCGTACCACGGAAATAGGGCGGGTTGCAAATTACATGGTCGAACAGTGTCACCGTCTGGCGTGGCACAAACTCGCCCTCTTGAACATCAACCTTATCCGCGAGGCCATTTTTTCTAACGTTAATTCTTGCGCATTCGAGGGCGGCTGGATTCAGATCAACCGCAACGACATGCTTACAGCCTGACAGGGCCGCTGCAATAGCAAGAACTCCCGTGCCGGTTCCTATGTCCAAAACCGCAGCATCTGTGGCTAGCCCTGCTGACTTCTTGATATAATCTGCGAAGAACGCGCTAGTAAAGTGTAGTGACGGGTCGAATACCCCGCGTCCGACAGTAAGCTCTACTCCATTCACTCTCACGTTGCGTGCGCTGTGCGTGCTCGGATTGAAATGCCGAAAACGCCAACCTATTATACGTTTTGCAACACGTCGCACTGCGCGGCGCCATATTGATTGTCGCTGATTAAGCATCGGACCTGTTGCCATCAATCGATCATAAGGCAGATTGCGGGTGCGGTCAAGACAACTTATACTGCCGGGGTGAACTCCATCGCTCAATCGGGTACCGCAACTGCGTCAGGCGCGCCGCCAACTGAATTAGCATGGTATGTGCGCGGGTATCAAGAAGCAGATGAAACCTCTCTCCTTCTTCTGTACCAGGCCGTATTTGCGCGCGCGCTTGAAGTTGAGCAGATGCGGTGGAAACTATTGGCAAGGGACAACTTCCCCGGACAAATGGTCTGGGTCGCTGTGGAGAAAGGATCGGAACAGATTATCGGCCATTACGCCGGAATCCCACTCGAAATTACCATCGGCGGACAGCAGTATGCCGCTATCCATTCTGTGGAGGCAATGACCCATCCTGACTTTCGAAGGCAGGGCATCCTTACTACGCTTGCCAGACGTGCCCACGAGGAATGGGCTGCGGCAGGATACAAGATGGTCATTGGACTTCCGAACGATAAATGGGGTACCCGTAACGCTGTGCTTGGATACGTTCCGCTTTTTCCGCTCGCATGGCTCAAATTTCCGTTGCGCTTGGACAGAATTGCAAAGCGCCATATGAAGACCAGGGTAGCGCGCACAATAGCCGAAGCCCCAGCCAGGGCGATCTCACAAGTTTGGCGCGCGCTACATCTGGGCAGCGGAACGCGCTCAAATCAGGTACAGATCACGCCATGCGACTTGACATATCAGGCTACGGAGACTGACTTCCTGCCGACAAGTATCAGCAGGCATTACCCAAATGCCGTCGTCCGGTCGTCGAGTTGGTTACGGTGGCGTTATAAAGAAGAGCCATCGGGAGCGTTTAAGGTTCTTATTAGCAGCATCGGGGGCAGGACCACAGGGTATGCGGCTTACCGGGTAATTGAGGACGGTAAGCGTGTAACGGGCTATCTGGCTGACTTAATAGTTGCGCCCGACGACCGTCTGTCCGCGCTTGCACTTTTGGCAAGAGTTTTCGCCGATGTTGAGAGATCAGGAGCTGGTTCCGTCATGGCAGCCTCGCCACCCGGTTCAGCGGTATATAAGCACCTGATCAGAGCCGGATTCCGCGCTATCAGGGCAGGCTTCACATTTGAAATTGTGCCTCTAACCGCAGATGTCGATCCTGCTGTGTTGAAGGACCCAGCGCAGTGGCATCTCGCAGCCGGTGACTTCGATATAGTATGACTTTCTTTGGCAAAAAAGCGCGTTTGATCCTCCGCTCGTTGGCGCGCCGTATGCTCTTCCCCGCAATCGAGACTTGCTGGACAACGCTTTTTCATGTGGCGCGCTTTGTCCTTCGTCCGTCGCCAATACAGGTGACATTCAGTGGAAATGACCGCGTTCTTGTTATTGCGCCGCATCCAGACGACGAGACGCTAGGCTGTGGGGGGACCATCGTCAGTCACGCCGAGGCGGGCGATCTGGTACAAGTATTCGTCGTTACGGACGGCGGCGGATCGCGGGCTAATGGTCTGAGTCGTCCCACAATGGTTAAGCTCCGAGCGTTAGAGGCGCTGCGTGCCGTGTCTCTGCTCCACCCCGACGCGCAGCTTACTCTGGGGCATCTTCCCGAAGGCGCATGGGACACCCGTGCGCTGTATTCCCTGCTATCCGCGCAATTGCATCGCCTACGTCCCACTATTATTTACGCGCCTTCGCGCGTAGACTTTCATCCTGAACACTTGAAGGTGGCCAGGTGCCTCGCGCAGGTTTTGGCAAAGGTCGAAACTGGAACTGACGCTCGGGTCAGGGTCTATGAGTTGCAGGTTCCCCTGTCGGTGCCCCTGGTGAACCGCCGAGTCAATATACAAAGTGGTCTCATCAGAAAGAGGGCAGCATTAGCTGAATATCGAACTCAACGCGAGTCGTTCGCATGGCGCGGCAGACAGGAACGCTATCTGAAAGCTCTACTCGGTTCAGGTGCCGCCACTGAGGTCTTCTGTGAAATGACGACAAGCGGTTATGTAAGACTGATGACGTCAACGCCCAACTCAGTCGGTCATTATCGAAGCCTCCGACCCAGACCCTTCACCGACGGATTCGCTTGGGTGCAAGGTATGATGGTAAGACGCAGGTTGCTTGCCATCATTGAGGACCGCCCTGGTGATCACTAGGTCGACCTGCGATATGGACCGGAAAGTTCATCTCTTCCTGACAAACGTGAACCGTATGTGATCGCCGATAACATTGCCCGGCCAATCACTGGCGGTGCGGGCCTCTATTGCGGCAAGCAGCCGAAACAGTCGCGGCCGCCTATCGAGGATTCCCGACAGGTATTGCGGCGGCAATACCCAGGGAAGCGCGGACTGCCGCAACAGTGAAAAATCTGCTGCAAAAGCTCGCTCCACTTGGGCAGCGGACCAGTAAAATACGTGCACCCGCTCGTCCTGCCACGCCCCCCTGACAGTTGCCTCCGCTCTTCCGTCCCACCGCCGGAATGCCTGACGTGGTTGGCCGTGCAGCAGGTACCAGGCCGTTTCCCAGAGGCAATAACGGCCCAGCAGGGAAATGACTAATTTTCCACCTGGACGTACAAGCCCACCCAGCGCGTTGGCCGCAGCCGCCAGGTCAGGCTCGCAATTGAGAGGGCCGAAACTCGAATATGCCCCGTCAAATCCCGCGCGTCCATATTGATCGTTGAGCTTATCAATATGCGCAGCCGGCAAAACAAGTGCCGTAATATGCGTTCCAACAGCGTCGTCCTCGTATACAGAGACCTTCCCCTGTAAGTGCCTAATCATTCCAGGGGCAGCATCAGTAGCGACCAGGCGCACACCGCTCTTTGCAAGGCTAATTGCCTCTGTGCCCGTACCACAACCAATTTCTAGTATGAGTTCGTTTGGCCGAAACGTTGCGTGAAGATATTTCAGATTTTGTGCTCTCGTCCAGCGGGCGATCTTGTTCCTCTTCTCTTCAGCATCATAGAAGCGGGCGTACCTGCTGAATGCTTGAGCAGTCCCACTATCATTGTCGTCCGTTGTTTCATGGTATATCTCAGTAACACGCATGGAACGCGAAGTATAGCAAACAAGTAAGCGCCCCACAAGGCTCTCCCAGCAGCGTTGATCGGGAACAAAACGACCGTCATAAAGCGCAAGCCACAAGTAGGAAATTGTCATAAGTACATATTGCCTATTGCAAATCTTTGAATCTTATGTTAACATACTACGTTGAAGGCCTGTGTGATGGGTTATGTAATGCACAGCCCTAGCTAGAGAACCCTACCTATCTCAACTATGGAGGGCTAATGCCGGCTATATTCATCGCGCGGGCGGCGCGCGTCTCCCGACTACTATTAGCCTTCGCTGTGCTATGCGCATCGTTTTCATTCCTGTCGATGCCATCACCTGGGCAGGAAAGTGAAGACTTACCGGCATTATCGCCGGCGCGTAGCACACAGACATTTTCGCCGGAGGTTCCGGCCGTGGAAGGCTGGGTCACCGCGAAATCCACAGGACTGCCTGTCCCCGGCGCTTCTATCCATGTTGGTGAGCACACCACAGTCGCACGAACAGACGGATATTTCTCCTTTACTGCGTCTGATCTTGGCCTCAGCGGATCACGAGAACGCAGCACGTTTACTCCCTTGCGTGTAAAAGTCGAGGCTCCTCCATTCGCCGCATGGCTGCTCGACGGTGCGAAATTCTATCACGGCGACACTCTGCGTCTTTACCCGAAACTCACGACCAAAGAGCAGAGCATTGAGCCTCGAACCAGATCTATTTTCTCGTACTCACAGGGCAATCAAGGTACGGGTCAGACGACACTCGACGAACCACTAGGTAAAAATAGCGACTTTAGTGTAAACGCAACCGCGCTTACGCCCCCGGCGACAATTCGGGTTTATAGAGCAGCTACGGGCGTAGTCGAGATCATTCCGTTCCGCGAGTACGTCAAGCACGTGCTGCCGAACGAATGGGTTCCGAGTTGGGGGGCAGAATCGCTGAAGGCCGGAGCCATGGCAGTAAAGAGCTACGCATGGTACTGGATGAGCCTGGGTGGTAAGCAGGTCGCCCTCGGGGCGGACGTCAAGGATAACGTCGACGACCAGGTTTACGACCCAAACATCAGCTACGCGAGCACGGACGCAGCAGTTGATGCGACTTTCAATTACGCCATAACACGAAGCGGGGCGCTTTTTCAGGCACAGTATTGCGCTGGAAGCTATAGAGCCGACCCTGCTGGCGATTGCCCGTGGTCGACACTATACATGACGCAGTGGGGCTCGTCCTTCCATGCCGATCAGGGTCGCTCATGGGGCTGGATTCTCCAGTTCTACTACGCTGGCTCCACCATCACTCCCCAACCGCCTGGCGGCGGTTACACGGGACCGCCACCGGTCGAGGGACCCGCTCCTACTCGCTCGGTTCCTGCTCCTGTACCTCCTGAGACCGGCTTTGCCGTCGGTCAAGGTTCAGCGAGGGCTGACGTATTTCAGGCGGCCTATGATCGGAATGGCGGAGCCGGCGCGCTAGGGAGGCCGGTTGGGCCGGTACGCTGGTGGATGCAGTATGTATCAGAGTTCAACCTGGTTGCCCAACCATATTCGGGCGTTGATGGCCGGGGCAATACCTGGCTAGTGTACGATGTGCTGAAGTCCACAGACGAAACAGGTCATCACGCATATCTGCTGAGTGGTGAAATAGCCACAGCTTATTCTGTACACAATCCGCCCGGCCCGGAATGGATAGGGCCGCCTACGTCCGATCCATATATGGCAGACTCTATAAAGCCATCGACGCGTTCTCAGGGCTTTACTAAAGGCACCCTTGTGGAGAGCAAGCCGGGGGCGCAATACATTCCATGGCAAGAGAAGTTTACTGGCTGGAAGGCCGAATATTTCCTGGGACATCAATCCCCGTCGGCCAGTCTGGCGCCGCCCGTCTCTTTGCCGGGCCAGCCCGCTACGGTACGTGAGCTTGCAAGTCTGAAGCTCGATTGGCCCTCGGCGGCTAAGATACCACAAACCGTGGGAGTGGGTTCAGCGGACTGGTCGGCCCAGTTCACGAAGATTGTCGATCTAGAGGCAGGCACCTACGACTTCACTCTCCGTGCGGATAGTGGGGTAAGGCTCTGGGTGGATGGTCTGTTGGCAGTCAATGGGTGGGGCTGGGATTCTGTGAGGAGCGAGAGCTACACAATTGGCCTGACGGCAGGCAGGCACACTATAAGGGTGCAATACTATAGCCTCGGCACAGGAGCGAGCATTGAGCTCAATTACGGCCTGCGCGGGGCAGTTGTCGCACCGCCAGCACCTCCTCCAGCCGTCCCGGCTGTGGCACCCGGCAAGGCCGCAGTTCGAGTTCGTGTTCAGTGGCTGGGGCGGCAAGCAGCACCTGCGGATAGCTGGGTACAGCCATTGACCTTACTGCTGTCAAATCCCGGCGACGCAAGGGTGCTCAGCACATACCGAGGTGTAACGGACCGCAATGGTGTGGCAATCTACCAGGGCCTACCGAGCGGAACCTTCAATGTCCATGTCAAAGGCGCCCACAGTTTGCAGAGCGCTCGTGCCTCTATCACGTTAACGGATAACTCCACTGCCGAAGTCGACATGAAGGTACAGGTAGAAGGTGACACAAACGGAGATAACTGCGTTTCTGTTGATGACTTTGCCTTCGTGCAGTCGATGATCGGGACGCACAAAGAGACGCCTGGTTTCAATTCGGCGGCAGACCTCAATGGTGATGGCATTGTATCCATGACCGACGTAAGCCTTCTTCGGTCAGGCTTTGATAGGTGCGGCGACATCTCCGCTGACAATGAGTTCCAGCCACTGGCACTACTAATGGGGCCAACTCTATCTCAGCAGATGTCTCCCTGGTTGAATCCGGACCAGCTGCAAAAAGGATTGGGTATGAGCCTTGTCTCCTCGACGGCCCGGCCTCGGAATGGGGACGTAATCGAGGTACGAGTGCAGGCTACGACAGGATCGCAGGCCGTAGATGGCGCTTCATTCCTGGTACGATATGACCCGACCCAGCTTGCGCCAGTGGACGGTTCGGGGCGACCCGCCAGAGCGGTCGAGCCTGGTATTGCTCTCCCGTCGGTGCTCGGCAACTGGATCGACACTCAGGGCGGCCTGATCGGCTATTCCGCGGGAATTGTGCAAGGCGCTCCACCCAGAGGCGAGTTCACGATAGCGACTTTGCGCTTTCGCTTGATTGGCGGCGCATCTACTACGACCATCGGCTTTGACAGGGGTCCAGTTGGTGCCATGCAGCTAACCAACGGCGGCACCGATCTACTGGGTCAGGTTGTAGGGCTTACATTGAACCCTCAGCCTTAGCGGCGCGGTACGCTCTGGTTGCCATATCGCCAGTCGAAATAATGTCGCCCCACATTGCCCATCTCGACCTGCCACCCAACGGGGTTATCGGCAACGTATGTCAGCACTCGCCGTTGGAAGGCCTGAACGAGCACCCATTTCGATATTCCGCCTATTCTGGTGTTCGTCCAGTATGGCTCAGTTATAGGGTATCCAACGTCGGATAACCACTCTAGCACAGGCTCATCACGAAAAGTTCCAAACTGCGAGTTATAGACCGGGCCAACAGAGTTGAGGTAAGTCCAGAAGACATCTGCGATGTTATGTCCTGTGACCGGCTCATAGCGACCTAACTTGACTAAGCCAGTTCGGGATGGATCGTCTCGCACGACCCCAGAGCGAGAGAGGACCGCGCTTACAGACTGCCCCTTTCTGTCCGCGGTGCGCTTGTCCCCATTAAGTGAGGCCACCGCAGCTAACGATCTGTAGGTCAACGCATCTGTGGAGTTTTCATCGCCTGCTACGGTGGCCTCAGATGGCGCTCTCGCGGGGGCAAACTCTCGGTCCCCGGTCTGAACAACGCCGCTCATCAGTTCCACTACTAACAACCCATTTGTAACATACGCAACGGAGCCATTGTTGGGGCTGCCACGGTTTAACTCCATGCGAGCCTTATCGAAGTACTGGACTTCCCTTTGGCCCTCTACACCTTGCTCATAGGGCTCGAAAGCTGCGGCAAAGCTGACCGGACCCCACGTCCAGGGCCTACTGACGCTTGCGGTCACCACAGGCTTATCTGCACGTTCCCATAGTGAGCGAAATGCCTCGCTTGTGAATCCAGTCAAGGGTTGCGGCGAAGGCCGTGCTCCTACCGTGGGGCGCGGAGGCTGAGTAACAGGCACTGGTCCACTCGAAGCCCCAGCGTCGAAGGAGGCGAAGTAGATGTCCTGGTCGCCGTTCCTCGTATCCACCCACGCCGCATAGACCATCTTGCCGTCGCTGGAAATATCAAGAGCTAAGTAATCGCCAAGCAGCGTGCCTTCAAAGCCGATGTTGGCGTCGCTCACTTCCTGGCTTAGACGGAACTCAGCAGATAGAGTCTGGCCTGCATCTATACTTCGCCCATAGTAAGGGGCATATTTTTGGTTTGACGCATCATCTCGTGTATCGAGCCAGAGAAGGTGAAGAGCGCCATTTGCGCCCACTGTAGCTGCCGGGAAGAATTGATTTGCCGTGGATGTATCTCGGTTTACGCGACGTGCCGCGCCCCAAGTTGTACCGCCATCGGTTGACGACACCACCTTAACATCTGTATTCCCGGCTGCGTAATCGTTCCACGTTGCATAGAGGGTGCCGTTAGAGGGGTCAACTGCTAAGGATGGAAGCACAAATATCCTGAACTCGCTTCCGGGCAGAGGGTTAGGGGGCGTGATAACGTCCGCCGCCTTGACAACTTGAGGAAATGTTAGTCCTCGGTCGGTCGATTTCGCCACGTAAAGGGCGCTGGCGGTTCCGAGGTCGCGGTAGTAGAGGACAAATAGCTCGCCTCGCGGACCAACAACGGGGTAGGAGCCTTGATTGGTTGTATGTTCAACAGGGCTGACGCTTCGATGCGCTGAAAAGGTACGACCACCGTCTGTCGATCTCGAAACGACTATATCGGCCCTTTCACGGCGCGGTCCTTCTTCTGTGAAAAGTGTCCACGTTACGTAAATAGTGCCGCGCGTTGAAGCGTTCGTTGTTCGGTCGATGGCAACCCACTCCTTATCATTGAACACGCCATCGCCGTTGGCCGAGACCAACACAGGTTTCTGCCAGGTCACACCTGTGTCCGTGGAACGCGCTACGAATATTCCACCTACCGACAGATCGTTCTGGTTGTAGCCTATTACGGTCAGGTAAGCGGTGCCTGCCGCGTCGAAAGTTACAACTGGATCGCTCTGATTTGGCAGCTCCGACGGCATCGAATCAATATGGCCGTCCTTCCAGGTCTTTCCGCCGTCGCTCGACCGGTAGAACCAGACCTGTTTGGGTCCGGTTCGCCAGTCTTTCGCAGCAACAAGTACGATCTTGGGATCTGAGGGGCGCGCAGCGAGCGAAGGCTCATGTTGATCTGCTTGGGTCACCTGGTTGACGCGCACATCGAAAAGATCAGTTTGTAGGCTCTCGACCTGTGCCCCGACAAGAACTGTGGCAAGAAGAAGGGTAGTTAAGAGCGTAGGGATTATGAGAAGCAGTGGCCTTGATGCCGGGTGTCCACGCGTTGCGGGAAAGCACTTACGGGGGTTTTCAAAACTATCCAACATATAAATAGACTTTCTAGAAGAGGGAGCAATAAGACCATACTACCGAAGTCTATGCGTAGCTGCTGCTTCTGTCAAGCCTAGTGATCCGAGTCATATTTTAGGGGATATGTCCCTCTACTTGTGGCTCTGGATGAACCGTGACACGATATACCCTTGGAACATTCTCACGTATGACCCGCTCAATTTCGGCTGTGATGGCGTGAGCTTCGGCTACAGGCATCTCCCCGGGTAAGTAGCAATGCAGTTTCACCACTGATCCATTTTGAGAGGAAAGGATCTCAATATCATGGATACCGTGATAGTTGACTGTTGCGTGTCGCACCATGCGCTCGATAGTTGGATCAGACACCGATTGTAAAGCCTCTGCTTCCTCATGACGTGGCTCGATGTGGACGTGTGCCTCGGCTACCGCAAGGTCTGAGCGCAACTCTGCCTCCAGCCGATCTGCTTGTTCATGCGCCGTACCCAACGACATTGTGGAGGGGACCTCCATGTGCATATCAAGCCTTAGCCCGGCGGACGTCCAAAAGGCTCTCACATGGTGGATGCCCAGCCCCAGGCGAGATGCACTCAAGATAGCTCTCTGGACCTCACTTTCGCGGTCAGGTATTACGGGCACAGTGTGGACTATCACATCGGCTCGAGGTATTACCTGCTGCACATTTTCGACAACGCGCCTCGATATGTCATTCGATTGCTCAAGGGAGACGCCGCGCGGCACCTCAATCGAAACGTCGGCGTAAGCCTGGTCGCCGACGTAGCGTACACGGGTCACAGGTGATCTGCCCGCCAGACCTGCCGTTTGTCCGGCCGCCTGCATTACTCGGTCTACCAATGTGGGTGGTACGCGGTCGGTAAGCGCGTCCACTGCACGTAGGGCTAATCGCAGCGCAACGCCTAAAATTAGGACGGCTACTAGCGCACCGGCACCCGCATCCAGTGCTGAGAGAAGCCAGGCAGGCCAGCCGACCGACTGCCCAACAAGGAGCAGCGTTATTCCCACAAGCACCGTGAGAGAACCATACAGATCCGTTGCAAAGTGCGCCGCGTCGGCCTCAAGAGCCTGACTGCCATATTTCGCGGCAACACGCTTCAGGTAGCGCGAACGGCTAACATCTATTGCTATCGAGCCGATAAGGACTATGAAGGCCCAAATGTTAGGAACTGGCACCTGGCGCGAAGTCAGCACTCGGTCGCCCGCTTCCCTGACGATACCGAGGGCGGTCAGCGACAGCAGAAATACCGCAATCAGCGCTGCCAAGCTCTCGAACTTTGCATGTCCGTACGGGTGTGTGGCGTCAGGTGGCCTATTCGAGACGCGTATCGCGGCGTAACTGAGCGCGGTACCGACAAGGTCCATCGCCGAGTGCAGGGCCTCCGACAAAATCCCTAAGCTGCCTGTACTGACTGCTACAAGTAGCTTCGCGGTAGTCAGGCAAACGGCAGCAGCAACTGAAGTTAAGGCTGCCCAGTTCTTTTCACGCTGTCCACGCTCTACAATGTCCACAAATCCACCAAGCTCCCCGCACGCCCACCGACTGGTCCGCAGCAAGTAATGCGGATGCCTACCCAGCGACTACGAGGTCGGTATCGCTTGACACCCGATATACCCACTCTTATAATCACCACATGGAACCTCGCTC
>JBBRVL010000049.1:0-15358 GCA_038246925.1 Chloroflexia bacterium | reverse complement strand
GAATCACGTCGCTCCCCGCCGCCCATTATGCGCTCGTCACAGAAGGCAACTACGCGCCACAAAGGTACTGGGCGTTACCTGATAGGCAAATGGAACCGCCAATCCGGCAGGCACAACAACAATACGCTCATCTATTCGCAGACTCTGTGCGCCTGCGCCTGAGAGCCGATGTGGCGGTCGGCACCTGCCTTTCCGGTGGTATCGATTCCTCTTCCATAGTGGCAACATCGGCTAAACTGATGCGCACCGAGCACGCTGTATCGCTGGAGCGCCTCGGCGAGCGTCAGCAGACTTTCAGCGCGGTCTACGACACCGAAGGCCCCTGGAACGAAAGACGCTACATAGACCTGGTGCTCTCCCACACGGGCGCGGGAGGAAATTACGTCTGGCCCTCCGGCGAGCGACTCTGGGCCGACCTGGAGCAACTGGTGTGGCACCAGGACGAGCCGTTCCAATCCACCAGCATATTCGCCCAGTGGTGCGTCATGCGCCAGGCCAGGGAGCTTGGTGCGACAGTCCTCCTCGACGGCCAGGGAGCCGATGAGGTGCTGGGTGGCTACCGCCCGTTCGCAATCTGGCTCGGAGAACTACTGCGCGCGGGCCGTCTCCGCAAGGTTCTACGCGCCTCCCTAGACATTCGCTCAGTCATGGAGCTGAATATCGCATGGTTACTCGCACGGGCGGTGACGCTCCAACTGCCGGGCAGTTTGCTCTCGCAGGCAAGGCGTAAGCGGCTGGATCATGCTGCGGCTGCATCCGGTCTACATCCCGACCTTGCCCATGACTGGCTGCGCGCCGAACAGAACGAGAGCGACTTCTACGCCGACCAGCGCAACCTCAACAGCCACCTGGCACATCTGATAGAAGAGTCCCTCCCCGACCTGCTGCGCTATGAAGACCGTAACTCGATGGCCTTTTCCATAGAGGCTCGCCTACCATTCCTCGATTACCGGCTGGTAGAATATGTCTTCAGCCAGGCCGCACATTATCGAATTCACAATGGCTGGACGAAATGGCTCCAAAGAGAGGCAGTGAAGGATCTCCTCCCAGGCGAGGTCGTCTGGAGGCGAGACAAAGTGGGCTTCGAGACCCCCGAAACTCGATGGCTCCGTGCCTCCCGCCCGCAAATCCTCGATATACTCTCAGATGACACAGCAACCGGACCATACATCGACCTAGCATACGCGCGCAAACAACTATCTCATCTACTCGAACAAGGTGACACCGGCAAAGTATGGCGTTGGATCAACATAGCCCTCTGGCTCCGCTCCAACACCCCCGCAAACAGCCGATAACTCAATACCAACAATTCAACACCGAAAGGCAAACAAATCCAATATCCAATATCCAATATCCAATATCCAATATCGCCCCTGCGTGTCCTGATGATAACCCAGGATGTTGAGGTCACGCGCCGCATTTTGCAGGAGGCGCGTACTCTCTCTGGCGCTGGCTACGATGTGCGTATTCTCGCTCGCGCGGCGGGCGCCGAAGACCATTCAGGCTACGCCGAAGGCATACCTGTCGATTGGATAGCAGTAAAAGGGCGCGACCCCAGGTTTGGCTGGCTCTACCGCCTCGCCGGCCTATCACGCGGTAGCCAGGCAGCAGCCCTTTGGAGCGTACTTACGGGCAAGCACACTTTCACTATGCGCGCTGTCCCACCCGCTATCGCCGCGCACGCCGATATCTATCACGCGCACGACCTCAACAACCTCGAAGCGGCCTGCCGTGCTTCGATGGTCTGTGGAGCAAAGCTGGTGTACGATGCCCACGAGCTTTTCCCCGACATGGCTAACAGGTGGGTACGCTTGAAACGCAAATCGTGGCTTCGTTTGGAAGCCACGCTGCTCCCTTATACCGACGTGACGATCACTGTGAATGAACTGATCGCCGCCGAGATGGCCAGACGCCACAACGTTCCGCCTCCCCTCGTGCTGCTCAATTGCCCCAACCCCCCACCTGACTTCGACCCGACTATCAAGCATGACCTCATCCGGCAGCGCCTTTCCCTGCCCTCCGAATCGAAGATCGTACTCTATCAAGGCTGGATGTCGGAGGGACGAGGGCTGGAGAACCTGGTGCGCGCCGCCCCCCTTCTTGTGGTAGGCGCTGTTGTCGTCTTCATGGGCTACGGCGACTACGAGAAGGACCTCAAGCGCATTGCCGCGCAAGAACTTCCCGGCAGGGTCCATTTTCTACCAGCTGTTTCTCAGCCGGAATTACTCGCCTATTGCGCCTCAGCCGACGTGGGAATTATTCCCTACCAGGCGGTCGACTTGAACAACTATTACACCTCGCCTAATAAGCTCTTCGATTTCATCCAGGCCGCTGTACCCATCGTCGCCAACGACCTCCCCTACCTCCGCCAGGTGATCACCGGCCACGATCTAGGCACCGTCAGCAAGCTAGACACACCCGAGACCTACGCCCGCGCCATAAACCACATCCTCACCCTCCCTGACAACGCCGCCCACATCCGCGCCAACTTCCTCAAAATCGCCCACAACTACACCTGGCAAGCCCAGGCCAAGAAGCTGATCCAAGCATACAAAGCACTCTCCAAATAATCCCCTCGCGGTCACGTTTCACGAATCTAATCCCTGGTCACTCATCACTCATCGCTCACCACTCGTTATGGTAGAATCTACTATGAGCCGCCCTCAGCCCAAACCCCGAATACTCCACGCACCCAGCAACATCGCAGATATTGCCGGCCTCCTCGCGCAGGCCCAACGCGACCTGGGATTCGACTCCATCTCCGTCGAATACATCGCCCACCAGTACGGCTTCGGTGCCGACCGGACCCTCGATGTAAAGCGCAAAAGCAACCCCCTCAAAAAGGCAGCAACTATTGGCGGCTTCGCCCTGGAAGCAATGCGCCGCTACGACGTATTTCACCTCTACTTCGGCAACACCCTCTTCCCCTACCCATACCCCGACCTGCCTCTCCTTCGCGCCCTCGGCAAACGTATCATCTTCCACTTCTGCGGCTGCGATGTCCGCAACCGTGCCGCCACCCTCCGCCAATACGACCTGAGCGGCTGTACAGAATGTATCTCCCTCGTCTGCCTCGGCAAGCGCCACCCCCACCCCGCTCGCGCCGATGTCTCCCTCGTCTCCACTCCCGACCTTCTTGAGTTCGTCCCCGGCGCTATTCTTATGCCCGGCCCAATCGACCTTGAAAGGTGGAAGCCCCGCCCGCCCCGCACGACCCCCATCAGGCCTCAAGACCCTATCCGCATCCTCCATGCCCCATCCGACCGCGAGATAAAAGGTACAAAATATGTCATAGACGCAGTCGAGCGACTCAAAGCGGCAGGCCACCCCGTTGAGCTACTCATGCTCGAAGGCGTCCCCCACGATCAGGTGGCACATTTCTGTGATACCGCCGACCTAGCCATCGACCAGTTGATGATCGGCGCATACGGGACTGTCTCAATCGAAATGATGGCCAAGAGCGTACCCGTAATCTGCCGCATCCGCGATGATCTGCGCCCACATTATCCCACCAATCTCCCACTTATCAGCGCCACCCCTGCAACCCTCTTCTCAACCCTCGAAACCCTCTTGCAAGACCCCGGCTCATGGCAGGCAATAGGCAGACAAGGCATCGAATATGTCACGCACGAGCACGAGATGCACAAAGTCGCGGCCCGGACGCTCGACCTTTACGCTATCGGCTCCGAAAGCACAAAGTTAACGGAAGTAGAAGAAGCGCCCACAACTTGACAGCGAGTCAGCATGCCGCACAAAACAGGCCGGTGGATATACACCCACTGGCCTGTTAGCTTTTTGCTTACAATCAGGTTAATTACCGCGCAACCAGCCCCACCACGTTCGCCGAAAGGCCAACTGCCTCACTAAGCCATGTCAAACTGCCGTCCGACCCGACCTCGAAAGCGTCGATACTATCGGTCGCGGAGTTCAAGGCGTAGAGGTAACCACCGTTGCTGATAGCCATATCGACCGGGCTGCTCCCGACACCCGTCTCTCCCGTGCGTCCATCGGCGTCCAGGAGCGCCAGCGATCCGTCATGCCCAATCCTATAGCCTGTGATAGAGCCGCTGCCTGTGTTCGCTGCGTAGGCGTACCTGCCGTTCTCGGTCACTACCACCCAGCAGGCCGCCGTTTCGGTCGTGCCTACCGAGCCGCTCACCACATTCAACGTGCCGTTGTTAGACGGTCTATAGGAAGAGACCGCGCTAGCATCAGGCGCGCCACCAAACGCCTCGGAAACTATCAGTCTACCGCGCTTATCGAACGCGAACCCGAAGGGAGTAGCGCCCACCGAGTTCTGGACGTTCGGTCCAGTTGCAAAACCATGACGGTTGACCGTATAAGTGTCTATCTTGTTAGTCATCTTCTCCGTTACGACCAGCAGGTCACCGTCGGGGCTGAACTGTACCTCAGCAGGTCCGGTCGAAGCTGCGCTCAGTGGCCGGGTCGAGCCTGCCAACTGTGACAAACTGCCGTGGTTACCGATCCTGAATCCCGTTATGTTGTTCGGCATACCCGCGTTGAGTACATAAAGCAGGTCACGATCTACCGTCAGACTGATAGGCCGGTCGCCACCTGAGCTAACTTTATCAGATAACGTCAGCTCTGTGCCCCGGACACTGAAGACCGAGACTTCGTCACTCCCTGCGTTCACAGCGAAGAGCCATCGCCCGTTGGGGCTAAGCGTCAGCGCACCCTGCGAGCCGAGGCCGTCGCTCGTCCCAAGTCCACCTGTTGGATATGTGCCTGCATTCGACAATGTGCCATCCGCCGACCGCATCAGCGCCACCACCGAGTTCCCTGCTGCCTCGTTTGTCAGCGTGAAGACCGCGCCCCGCCCGTTGTGCGCCTCCGCATTGCTTGCGCCCGCCCCAGCGACGATAGCCACAAGCAAGCTGGCTGCAATAAGGCTTCTGATTGATGTACGTACTCTACTCTTAACCATTGTGATCCTCCTGTATGCTATAGGGCCATGCCATAGGTGGCAGGCCATCTAAAAATAAGCGGGGCCACATGAAAATACGTGAGGGATAAAAGTGTTGCCCCGTTGACTGTCCTCAGTATCGCAAGCGCAACTTACCTGCTCGTGAAGATGCTTACGGTCTCCTTACGTTATCCTTAAATTATTGGGCTTTGATTACTGAAGCGTAGGCAAACAAAAAGGAGGCGAGTACACTCGCCTCCTCAACTTCTCCCTAATTACCTAGTGGTGGACAACCATCGTTTCATCCTTGCCTATCACCGAGCCGGTCTCACCAGGCATCGGCATCTTCGTGAACGGCGCGAAATGGCACGCCACGTAATGCTCAAGCTGGCCTGCGGGTGCTATGTTGCGCCACTCCGGCACCTGCGTCTTACAGATGTCCTGGGCAAGCCAGCAGCGCGTATGGAAACGGCAGCCTGTGGGCGGATTAAGAGGGGAAGGAACATCGCCCTTCAGAATGATCCGCTCGCGCCGCACCTTTGGGTCCGGTATCGGGATGGCCGACAGGAGTGCGTGGCTATATGGGTGCTGCGGGTTCTCAAACAGGGCATCCCGGTCCGCAAGCTCGGCCATCTTACCGAGGTACATCACGCCCACCCTATCGGAGATATGCTCCACTACGCTCAAGTTGTGCGCGATGAAGAGGTAGGTCAGACCGAATTCTTCCTGCAAATCCCTCAAGATGTTCAGCACTTGCGACTGAATCGAGACATCGAGCGCCGACACAGGCTCGTCGCACACGATCAGCTTGGGCCTCATGGCAAGCGCGCGAGCGATACCGATACGCTGCCTCTGGCCGCCGGAGAACTCATGCGGGAAACGCCTTGCGTGCTCCGGGAGCAGTCCCACGCGGGAAAGCACGTCACGCACACGCTCCGCACGCTCCTCTTTGGAAACCCCATGTATCACCAGACCTTCACCCACACTTGCCCCGATAGGCACACGCGGGTCAAGTGAAGAAAACGGGTCCTGAAAAATAATCTGCAATTCACGGCGCAGCTTCTTCATCGTGTCGTTGCTTGCGGTCATCAATTCAGTGCCTTCGAAACGCACATTCCCACTGGTGGCCGGGATGAGCCGCAGCACCGTGCGGCCCACGGTCGTCTTACCGCAACCCGACTCGCCCACAAGGCCGAGCGTCTCACCCCTGCGGATGAAAAAGCTCACGTCGTCCACCGCTTTTACCTGCGCGACCGTGCGCTGCAAGAGGCCACCGCGCACCGGGAAATACTTCACGAGGCGGTCGACCTCAAGCAATATATCGCTCTTGCTCTTGTCAACCCTGACCCGCCCATTCGCCGACGCGGCGGCTGGTATGAACGCATCTGCCGTCAATACTTCGTGCGATCCATCCGCGCCCGCCTCGGTCGGCGTTGGTGAGCCGCTATCGGCTGGAGAGTGAAGTGATTGTGTGGCTTCCTGGTCACTCATAAACGAATGCTCCTCTTTTGGATTTTAGATTTTGGATTGAGGGGGCTAATCCGTAATCCAAAATCTAAAATCCAAAATCAGTTACCGCCTACTCCGGCGGTATCTCTCACGGCAGGCTTGTCGGTCCCTCCATGAACATCGTCAGCATAAAGCCAACAGCGTACCGTCCGTGTCTCACTCAACCTCAGGAGAGCAGGTTCTTCTATTCTACAAATATCCATCACATATGGGCAGCGCCCGGCGAAACGGCAGCCAGGAGGTAAATTGCGTAACGAAGGCACCGAGCCGGGGATAACCGCCAGCCGCTCCTTGATCTCGCCCAGCACAGGGATGGAAGCGAGCAGGCCCTGCGTATATGGGTGCTTGGGCGCCTCGAATAGTTCATTGACCGGGGCTTCTTCTACAATCTTGCCCGCGTACATGACCGATACATCATCCGCCATCTCCGCGACCACTCCCAGGTCATGCGTGATGAGGAGGATACCCGCGTTGAACCTGTTCTTGAGGTCTTTCATCAGTTCCAGAATCTGCGCCTGGATGGTAACATCGAGAGCAGTGGTCGGCTCGTCGGCAATTAATAGCTCCGGCTCGCATGACAGCCCCATGGCGATCATAACGCGCTGGCACATACCGCCCGACATCTCATGAGGATATGCATCGACGCGCGTCTTGGCCGATGGGATACCGACCATCGTCAGCAGCTCGATTGCACGCTGTCGGGCACGCTGCTTGTCGTAACCCCTGTGTATGATCAGCGATTCTGCGATTTGGTTACCAACGCGGAACACCGGGTTCAAGCACGAGGTAGGTTGCTGGAAAATCATCGAGATGCGGTTGCCCCTGATATGCCGCATGTCCTCTTCTTCCAGCTTCGCTACGTCCAGCCCACGAAGGTTGATCTCCCCTTCAACTATTCGGCCAGGGTGCGCAATCAGGCGCATGATACTAAGCGAGGTGACACTCTTCCCGCAGCCCGACTCGCCCACCAGCCCCAGCGTCTCGCCACGGTTGACGCGCAGGCTGACCCCATCAACTGCCTTCACTATCCCATCGTCCGTGAAGAAATAGGTCTTCAGGTTCTCTACCCGCAGTAGCTCATCCGGGTTCTTCATGTTCTCCGGGTAGTCTTGCTCAAGACGCGCGAGGTCGCCTCTTACCGCTGTCTTGCGGGGCTTCGTTTGTGTGTCCAGGGTCTTTCTCCTTTACAGGTCCGATTACGGGATGAACAGGAGCGCAAGCAAGATATGATCCTATCTTCTTGCGTCATGCTTTCACTTATCTCTTCAGGTGACCTTCATCTGCGCCTCGCCACGTGGCTCACTCTAATCTTGGCGCATGCACTTTGAGAAAGATATCGAGATGATCTGCCCAGGAAACGCTGCGCTAACCGTTGTCCAATCCGTTAAGCATCGCAAGGGCCGTCCACTTGCCGCATAACGCCTTTTACAGGCCGGAACTGCTTGACCAGGCATAGGGCAAATATTGATACCCAGTTTAGCAGAATAGTAGTACCCTGTCAACTACTTTCATAGGCTGCCAGATCGCGCCAACCCCTTATTGTTTCATAACCATTACCACGCGCACTTGGTTCAATTACACCCTTCCTTCACCCCCGTTTACCCAGGTGCGTCAAGGTCAACCCCTTTTGTTGTATACTCGCAACATGGCGTCCCAACAGATCAAACCCACCGCCAAATCAGCTTGAGGCGCATGAGAGATCGGCTGACCCAGCGTGGCCTGCATGTCACCGGGAGTAGGCTACCTCTGGTGAGCGTTATCATCCCTGCCTTCAACAGCGGAGCCTGGCTCGCTCAGGCTATCGAAAGCGTACTTGCCCAGACTTACCCAAATGTTGAAGTAGTAGTGGTGAACGATGGCTCAATCGACCAAATCACCGACAGGACTGCGCGCGCTTATCTCCCCCACATCACTTATATAGAGCGCGAAAACGGCGGGGTGGCGGCAGCACGCAATTCCGGGATTGCCGCATCCAATGGTGAGCTGATAGCCCTGCTCGACCAGGACGATCTCTGGTTGCCTCACAAGCTACAAACCCAGGTGTCGATACTCCGTGCTTGCCCTCACCTCGGATTGGTGCATTCCAGCTTCGACACGATCAACAGTCACGGCCACCGCACTGGCACTATCCGGCTGTCTCAGCGTGAATACCGTCCTCTCCCCTCCCTTCTCCTTCACGTACCAATTGCCTCCTGCACTACGCTCTTCCCCAGGCACCTGCTCGATGAGGTCGGCACCCTGGACCCCGCGTTGGCAGGCTCTGACGACTGGGATCTCTGGCTGCGTATGGCGGCGCAGGGCTACAGCTTCTACTGCATCGGGGAGCCACTCGCTTACTACCGAGAGCACTCAGGCAACACGTCCCGCAACATCGACCTGATGGTTCAGGCGTCAATCGCCACCCTGGATAAATTCTACACTCAAGCGAATCTTCCGACTAGCGTAGCAGACGCACGCACGCAAGCCTACTTCAACAAGCACGCCTGGGCAACCTCTCTCTACTACGGCGCGGGACGAACAGATAGCGCCCAAGATCATTTGCGAATCGCTGCCCGCTACTATCCCAGGGGCCTGGCAACGGGCCGCTTTCTCCAATCTTTGATCTACGCCCGCTGGTCACACCCCGTTGAAGTAGATGCTCGATCCGCGATCCGTTTCGTCTATCAAACCTTGAGCGCCGAAAAGCTGCCGTCGAGCGTCAGACGCAACTTACGCTCCCATTCAGAGTTGTTATTAGCTCTGCATACGGTAGGTAAGGCCCGCATGGTGGGCAAAGCTGCATACCTGCTCCTGGGTAATCCCCATCTGCTCACCGACCGAGAATTGTGGGCTGCGGGACGCAAGCGATTACTGAGAATAGCCCTCAAGCTAAGGTCAATGATACCAGGGCAGCGTGAGATAGCGTGAAAAGCTCCTATATGCTACTAAAGCGGCCCTGTTCCAGGGCCATCAACGGATTGGGCAGGCGGTCCAGACCTCTCCAAAGAATCCTCGACCGCCGCGCGCGCAAACAGTACCTTCGCACGCGCCTGCCAATGTCGCCCGGCTACAGCTCTTATAAGGATGAGTTCATTGGACGTGCGCTGCGAGACCCACATCTTATGGAGATTTTTCGTCAGGGAAAACCCCTTCCGGCCAGGTATGGTATCGGCATAGACGAGCGATGCATTGAATACCCCTGGCTATTTGCCCATTTACACAAAGGGGAAGGGCGAGCGCTGGACGCAGGCTCGGTCCTCAACCATGCTTACTTGCTGGACCACCCTACCCTCGCCATGAAAAAGCTGCACATCCTCACGCTTGCTCCCGAACCAGAGGCATTCTGGCAGCGCGGCATTTCTTACCTGTATGAAGACTTACGCTCGATACCCGTAAAGGATGCGCTCTATGACGAAATTATTTGCCTATCAACCCTGGAGCACGTGGGCATGGACTCCTCCTTCTATACTCACCGCAAGGAGCACATTGAGCAGCAACCAGGCGACTACCTGGCAGCAGTGCGCGAGCTTCACCGAGTGCTCAAACCAGGCGGAAGGCTCCTGCTAACCGTTCCCTATGGCGCGTATCGCAACATCGGCGTAATGCAGGTGTTCGATGCGCCCATGCTCGAACAGGTCATAAGAGCATTTGGCCCGGCCCAGGTAAACACGACCTATTATCGCTACACCGAGGCAGGTTGGAACGTTGCCTCTGCCAGCGAGTGCGCGACCTCTCAATACACGGACATATACTTCCGCTACTTTATGACGCCGGAAGACGAACGACCGGAGGAGATGCCGAGGGAGCCTGACCTGGCGGTAGCGGCGCGAGCGGTGGCGTGCATGGTGCTCACCCGCAAGCTCGAAAACGTAGGAGACCACGTTAGCACATGAAGATAGCGGTATGGCACAACCTCCCCAGCGGCGGCGGAAAGCGGGCGCTATATTATCATGTGCGCGGGTTGGTGGAGCGTGGCCACAAAGTTGAAGCATGGTGCCCACCTACAGCCGACCGCGCTTACCTGCCACTGACCAATATCGTGCGAGAGCATGTAATACCTATGAACTGGAAACCACGAAGGACCCGGAGTCGGGTAGGTCGCGCCTGGGCTAATTACAGCAATGTAGTGGAGAAGCTCAATGCGCTTGACCGCCATAGTCGCCGTTGCGCCCACGAGATGCGCGCCGGAGGTTTCGACCTACTGCTCGCCAACGCGGACCGCGACTTTATGTCCCCGCCTATAGGCCGCCACGCCGAAATGCCTACCGTGCTCTACCTGCAAGAGCCGTCGCGCTCACTGTACGAAGCCCAGCCGGAGCTACCCTGGTCCGCCTTGCCCTCCCCCGGTCGGCCTTCGCTGCCTTACGCCGCACGCTTCTTCCACAACCTCATCAAAATACAAGGCAAGCGGGTCATCCTGCGCGAAGAGCGCGCAAACGCAGCCTCATTCACCACAATACTGGTCAACTCGCACTTCAGCCGAGAAAGCGTATTGCGTGCCTACGGTCTGGACGCTCAGGTCTGCTACCTCGGCGTCGATACTAACATCTTCCGATGGCAACAATTACCCCGCGAGCGATTCGTTGTAGGGTTAGGTGCGTTCACCCCCTCCAAAGGTGTAGAATTCATCATAAGGGCACTAGGCACGATACCTGGTGACCGCCCACCCCTCGTGTGGATTGGTAACGCCGAGCAGCCCGGCTATATCTCCGAAATGGAGCGGCTAGCATCTCTGTTAGGTGTGACTTTCACTCCACATCTCAGACTGGAAGAGAGCGAGTTGATTCTCTTGTTGAACCAGGCGGGCGCAATGGCTTACGCGCCGAGATTGGAGCCATTTGGTTTCGCGCCACTCGAAGCTAACGCCTGCGGCCTCCCGGTAGTCGCTGTTGCTGAAGGTGGAGTGCGCGAGACGGTGATCGACGGCGTGAACGGCCTCCTGGTAGAGCATGACCCTGCTGCAATGGGCGCTTCTCTCTCCCGCCTCCTCGATAACCCTACCTACTCATCACAACTTGGAAAGTCGGCACGCAAATGGGTGGAGCAAGAATGGTCACTAGCAAGCGCAGTTGACCGCATCGAGAAGAAGTTATACGCCACTCTAGCTGCGTCCAGCATGGATCGAGAAATATAACCCACGACGCGCCTATTTAAGAGCATATTTCAATACCGTAGGGGCATGAGCGAAGCGGGGGGGCGTGTGTCCGCCCTGTTGGGGATCGCACCAAATGAGAGAAACGGCCCAATGGCAAGTATAGGAAAGAGCACAATATCCGGCATCTTTACCGACGGAACGCTGTTCGCGCTCAGTATTGTGGTGAGTGTGGTCCTTACCAGGAGCCTCGGGCCGGAGCAGCGCGGGGTCTATGCATTGCTGGTAACTACCAATGTGCTGGTATCGAACATGGCCCACCTGAGCGCGGGTCGGGCATTCATCAACATGCTGGCGCGGGGACGCTACTCTCTGGGCGAGGTAAATACGTTAGCCGTTCTGCTGTCACTTATTCTGGGCGCAATCTTGTTGGGGGCGACAGCGAGCCTCTATCCGTTCTTACCTCCCAATCTGCTGCCCAATGTCCCTTACAGCTTCCTTCTTGTGGCGATGGCCCTTACGGCTGCGACGATCTACCAGATTTATTGGAGCGCGATGATGGTCGGCTTGAACCGCATTATAGTGATGAACAAGCTCAACCTGGCAATCAATCTGTCGAGCAGTGTGCTTATGATCTCAGCAGTCGGTCTATTCGGGTGGGGTCTCATCGGCTTCCTGGCTGTGTGGACGTTAAGCTCCATAGCCGGTATGCTGGGCGCTCTCTTCCTTTCCGCCCGAATCGATAGGCCGGTATGGCCGCCTCGGTGGACGATGGTTCGAGAGGCCCTCGGCTTCGGCCTCAGGAGCCACCCGACGAATGTTGCTCATCACCTCTTCTTGCGTCTTGACCTTTACATCGTGAATGCCCTCATCGGCGCGGCGGCAGTAGGTTTCTATTCAGTGTCGACTTCGTTAGCCGAAAAATTGTGGCTGCCGCTCAATGCTCTTCACGCGTCCTCTGCTGGCAAGGTAACTCAACTGCCGAGGGATGAATCAGCCCTCCTGGCAGCCAAAGTATCGCGCACCTCCGTGCTGCTTATTCTGATGATTGCTTTGCCTTTCGGCCTCGTCAGCCCCTGGTTGATCCCGTTCCTTTATGGGGCAGAGTTCAGCGCGTCGGTACTTCCTCTGGTGATCCTGCTTGGCGGCGTTCTTAGCTTCTCAGTTATGATGGTGCTGAATAATTACATAGTGGGCCAGATGCAGAGGCCGGGCCTTCTCTCAATCATCTCATGGCTCCAGGTGGCTATTAGCCTCCCTCTCTACGTCGTGTTGATTCTATGGCAGGGAATAGTTGGGGCCGCGCTCGCTTCCTCCATTACATATATCTTGTCGATGCTCTCCACGCTTATTATATTCGTGCGAGACAGCGGCCTCCCTCCTCGTAGTGTGCTCCTGCCCCGACCCGAAGATTTCCGTGACTATCTCCGCATATTCCGGGCGGGACTTAACCGCGTGCCCGGCCTGCGCCGCTACGCCCGCCGCACTCCCTGACACCCATGCGCATCCTGATAATCCCTTCCTGGTACCCAACGCCTTCCAACCCTGTGAACGGCATCTTCGTGCGCGAACAAGCGGAAGCGCTGAGCAAAACGCACGACGTCCGCGTCCTCTACCTCGATGTCCTTCCAAGAGGAGAGCGCCGCAAGCCCAGGCGCTACCTCATCAAGCGCGAAGGTTACACCGAACAGATAATCGAAGTCCCAAACCGCCCGCTTATTTGGCAGTTTACATACCTGTGGTATATGCTTCGTGCCTTCTTGAAGTTGCAACGCTACTTCAAGCCGGACATTATCCATTGCCATATGGCCGTTCCCGCGGGCTGGGCAGTCGCCTTGCTACGTCGTCTTTACGGCGTACCTGTCGTACTCACCGAAAATACCAGCGAGTTCGACTCATGGCAGAAACGTCCTGGTCAGCGATGGATGGCTTCCGTTGCCTACGGAAGCGCCGACGTAGTTGTCCCGGTCAGTGAGGGCCAGCGCATCAAACTACAGCGAAACTTTCGCTGCCGCAACCGTGTGATGCTTGTGCCTAACATTGTAGACACGGCCCGTTTTACCCTCACGCCTTTCCCCCCAATCGAAGAAGGCTACCGGCTGCTCTTTGTAGGATTGGTGGAGACGGGTCAGAAGGGCGTGCCATTCCTGCTTGATGCCATCTCACAAATTAAACAGAGTGGGGAATTACACTTTCATCTTGATCTCGTGGGTGGAGGCAAGATGCTCCCTGAATACAAGGCGCTGGCAAATCGCTTCGCCCTTAATGATGTCGTGACGTTTCATGGCATCCAACCGCCGGCATTTATCGCATCCCTCCTAGCGCAAAGCCATGCCCTCGTGTTGCCCAGTCTGCACGAAGCCTTACCTTTAGTGATCATAGAAGCGCTGGTAAGTGGCCGCCCTGTAATTAGCACAAGCTGCGGTGGCCCGGAGTATATGATAGACAGCACAAACGGCTTGATAGTAGAGCCGGGCAATGCCAAAGCGTTGGCCGATGCGATCATTGACCTTCTTACTCACCTCGACCGCTATGACTCGGTCAGCATCGCCTCTGACGCGGCAAGCCTGTACAGCTACGAAGCGGTCGTTTCAACCCTCAGCAAAATATATGCTTGGGTACAAAACCAGAGCGCCAGGTTCCACCAATAAGGATCAAAAGAGAGTGCTCTATCGACCTATCCCGACGTATTTCATGTTCACGCTTTCAATCACACTACGCTCCAGCGCGTTCCTCCCATCCAGCACAACCTTACACCCCGATGCCGCCAACCTGCCCCAATCTAGCGACCTGTATTCGTCATGATACGCCTGCAAGATCACGCCGTCACACGCTGTAACACCCCCTGCCTCAGCCGGAGTAGCCCCAAAAGCTGCGATCTCCTCCCGAGTATAATGTGGATCGTCCACCAGCGCCTCGGCACCCGCTTCCGACAGCAACTTTATCAATTGAAGTGCGCCTGAATGCCTCGCCTCCTTAACATTCTCACGATATGCCAGCCCAAGCACCAGCACCTTCTTACCTTCCAGACCTCCCAGTGCCCGGGCCACGTGCCCCAGTGCCCACTCAGGCATCGAGTCGTTGAGCCTTCGTGCCTCCCGAAGAAAAGCTAGCTCGCCACCCTCTTCCTGACTGATCAAGAAATAAGGATAAACAGGAATACAGTGCCCCCCGACCGCGATCCCCGGCCTGTGGATGTGCGAGAAAGGCTGGCTGTTCGCAGCCTCTATCGCCTCATCTATATTCACCCCTTTACCCGATGCGAACCGCGCAAAAAGATTAGCTAACGCGATATTCACATCACGGTAGGTCGTCTCCATCAGCTTGACCATCTCGGCACTCTCCGCGTTCTCCATCGCCAGTAGATCGGCTCCGCCGAGGGCAGCACGATAGAACTCCAAAGCACGCTCGGTACATTCGGGTGTTACCCCGCCCACTACCTTCGGGTAGCGCGCAAGATCGCGAAATATGCGCCCGCTATATACCCTCTCCGGGCTGAATGCAACGTGAAAGTCCTGACCGACCCTCAGACCTGAGCCTCCCTCCAGCGCGGGCACAAGCCGGGTACGCGTCGTGCCCACAGGCAGCGTAGTCTCATAAACCACCAGCATGCCAGGCTTCAATCCAGCGGCAATCGCCTCCGTCGCCGCATCTATGCTGCCGTAATCGATCTTGTGGTCGTCGTCCACCAGCACCGGCACAATAACCAGCACCACATTGCATTCCGCAACCGCAGCCGTCGTATCAGTAGTCGCCCTGAATTGCCCTTTCGCTACCACGTCACCCAACCGCTCCGCCAGCCCCTCCTCCGCCTCAATAGGCGAGCGCCCAGCATTCACAGCCTCCACTATCTT
>JBBRVL010000048.1:0-15374 GCA_038246925.1 Chloroflexia bacterium | reverse complement strand
GCAATTCAGAGTGGACGGGCATAGCGCCCCTCTTAGAGGAGGACGTGGCGTTCTCTTCGATGGCGCAGGATGAGATAGGCCATGCGCGGCTCTTCTACGAGATGCTGGGTCAGGAGACAGGCATCCCAGCCGACAAAATTGCTTACGCCAGGGAGCCGCACGAGTTCCTTTCGTGCCAGCTTATAGAGCGTCCGAAGGGCGATTGGGCCTACTCGGTAGCGAGGCAATTCCTTTATGACACTGCGGACCATGTGCGTTTGGAAGCATTGTCGAGGAGCCAGTACGAGCCACTTGCCAACGCCACCCAGAAGATAATCCGCGAAGAGAAGTACCACCTGATGCATGGTGACATGTGGCTCAACCGATTGGCGACCCTCAGCCCAGTCTCACGAGATCACCTCGAAGTCGCCCTCACTGCTCTATGGCCGGACGCCTTCGGCATCTTCGAGGAGCTTCCGGGCGAAGCAGAACTGGTCAGAGAGGGTGTGCTTCCCTCAGGCATGGCAGCCCTGAGGGCCGACTGGCTGGAGCAAATAGCACCCTACTTTTACAACCTCAATCTCCCCTTCCCATCTGAGAAAGACGCGCTCACCGGGCTTTATGTATCCAGCGTCGAGCCGACATACGGTGGCAGACAGGGCAAGCACACAGCAGATTTCGAGGCGCTGTGGGAAGAGATGACATCGGTCTACAGGCTCGACCCTGAGGCGGTTTGGTAGTATTGTGAACCCTAAGTTGCCAGCTTTCACGGAGCAGCCTTATAGAGTACCTGAAAATTGGTACATGGCTTGGAGCAGGCGTTTATCCTGGTTCTCGGTTTTCTTAATAGTGTTAATCTTAGTGCTTAGCTTACCTGTTTTTGCGATTTGGTCTGGACCTATTCTCTCTATCATACTTGTTTTGTTTTTGCTGTGGGGTCCCATCATCATATTTATTTTGTTTCTAAGCCTAACAGTGATTATGGAAGCCTATAATGTTATAAGCCCAAAGGCACTATGGGAGCATGTAAAAGCGCTACGAATTCCTATCCTCCTTAATATTGGAGCATTAATCGGGATTTGGGCAGCACTCTGGCGCTACAGTTGGAACTAAGAAAGCATCGGTATAGTAATATGGAATAAGGTAGAGTATTCCATATCTGCTTGCTAGAATGTATATATGCCGAAAGATGTAGCCGAGATTGTTAGTACTGAACTGATGCCCGCTGATAAGGCTGCTCTCAGGAGCTTCCGGCTAGCGTTCGTTGCATTTGCCATCGCGGGAATAGCTCTTTGGCTATCCAACTTCTTTGGGATCACAGCTTGCACTTTTGGCCTGTTCCTTTGGTTCCTGTGCTGGATAGTCTCGGTTGGATTTGCAATAAGCGCGCTCAGGGGGGCATACGCCAGTCAGACACCTGAGATAGTACGCAGGCGAGCGACGGTGAGCCTGGTCATCTGCGGAGTAAATATGGTGCTCGCGTTAGCCTTCCTTTGGGGCATAACTCAAGGGTTGGAACGATTTCAATAAGAAGAGGTATATCATGAAAACAGTACAACAGATAACAGAACAAGACGTTCGGGACGCCCTGCTGGACGTAATGGACCCGGAGATACCAAACCTTTCTATCGTGGACCTCGGGATCGTAAGAAACGTGACTCTGGCAGAAAACGCCATTGAAGTGGAGATTATGCCTACGTTTGTGGGCTGTCCCGCGCTTGAGGTTATCAAAGAGGGAATAAAGGAGCAGTTGGAGAATGCCGCTCCCGGCTACGCTACGACCGTGAGGGTGGTCATGGATGAACCCTGGACATCCGACCGCATCAGCGAGAAGGGCCGCCAGGTGCTCAAGGCTTCGGGGTTCGCGCCCCCGCCACCCATGCGACAGATGCCCGCCCGCGCTAACCTCATCCAGCTAATGCCGGTGGCCGAGTGCCCCTACTGTAACTCGCGCAACACGTCGATGGACAACGCTTTCGGCCCCACTCTCTGCCGCGCCATCTACTACTGCCGCGATTGCCGCCAGCCGTTTGAGCAGTTCAAGGCGGTGTGATGTAATAGGGGTTGGGGAGCAGCTATTATTACAATAGGAGCATAAAAGAGATGCAAGATCTAATGGGCAATCATAATAAGGGTAGAAGATTGTCGAGCGGTTCAACATGGAAGTTCCTAGTGATGAGTTTAGTATCTGTGCTATTGTCTGTTCTCACCGCTTGTATGGACGCTCCCACTGCGCCTTCACCGACTGCCACCCCAATCATCATTGTGGTTACGGCTACATCTGAGCCCCTTCAGAGTACGTCTAGCCCCACGGTTACGAGCTTGCCTTCACCCACTACAACTGAGCCAGCCGCATTCCAGTCAGGTGGTCTAGGTCTCACTGAGCAAGAGTGGAGGAGTATTGCTGTTCCTAACTTGCCTAAAGTGCCGAGTATAAACACAAATTTGGCGGATCGTCATATAAGTGAGATCAGTATTGTCTGGGCTTACCCCGATATTGATGACTCGTTGATATTTCGATAATGAGCTGATTTGAAAGAATCTGGACTGGCATAACCAAGTGCGGAATGCCTCCTCTGTCGATTGTACCACACCTCCACGTACTCGAAGATCGACTGGCGAGCTTCTGCCCGTGAATTGTAGACTTCGGTGGCGCATTCAGCTTTTAGCGTCGAAAAGAAGCTCTCCATTATCGCATTGTCATAACAATCTCCCTTTCTGCTCATGCTTACAGTCATTTTATGAGCATCAAGCAACTGCTGGTAGTCACGAGCTGCGTATTGACTTCCCCTATCTGAGTGGTGCAACACTCCCTCGCCAGGCCGCCGCTGGGTAGCGGCCATTTGCAGCGGCCATTTGCAGCGGCCATTTGCAGAGCGGACGCTACCAATTCCTGCTCCATGTGTTTGTCCATTGCCCAGCCAACCACACGACGAGAGTAGATGTCCAGTATCGCTGCCATGTACAACCACCCTTCTTTCGTTTGTATATACGTGATATCGCCGACCCATTTTTGATTCGGTCCTGAAGCCCAGAACTGGCGATTGAGTGTGTTTGGAGCTATTGGATGGCTGTGGCGGGAGTTAGTGGTCGTTACTTTGTACTGTTTTCGCCTCCTGGCTTGTATTCCTTCCTTTCTCATGAGGCGAGCTACCCTGTTGAGGCTGCATATTGTGCCTGTACTGCTCAGTTCAGCGTGTATGCGTGGTGCACCGTACGTGCCCCGGCTGCGCTTGAACGTAGTTTGTATTGCCGCCGTTAGCTCCTGATTGGCCATCTCTCTCCTGGAAGGCGGCTCTTCTTGACGCTTGACCCACGTGTAGTATCCACCTTTTGATACACCCAGCACTCGGCACATTATCGTTATCTCGTACTCCTGCCGGTGTCTTTGGATGAATGCGAACTTCAGCTTTGGTCTTGCGTCTTGGAGAAGATGGCTATTGCTTTTTTTAGTATGTCTCGCTCTTGGCGGAGGATCTCTATTTCACGTTTGAGTTGTCGTAGTTCAGTTTCTGCGTCGTTTTGATGTCCTGTGCCGGGAAAGGCTTGCTCCACATCGTGTTCCTTCCTATTGAATGCCTTCTCCCACAGGTGGATCTGTCCGGGGTACAAACCAAGTTCTCGTTCCAGGTCAGCTTTGGTCTTGCCACTACTTTTGAGCAGTTGCAGTGTTTCCAGCTTGAATTCTCGACTGTAGCTTTTCTTTCGTGACATTTGGCTTACCTGGGCAGGATGGGCTGTATGGGTTGTGGGTGACTTCTTAGGCATCATCTAATTCTTCTCCCGTATTGTAGATAAGAGTCTTCCTCTCGTCCACTTTTTCGGGGGACACCCAAAACGCAAGACATATGCCAGGCAAGAGCCACAATACACAGGATATGCCATAACATAACCAATTCTTAATAAATGGGGAGGGGCATCTAGCTAATTACGAATTAGATACCGGGGCCGGGTACGGGGATTAAGGGCTGTAAGCTTCATCTTCCATATTTTCTCCTTGACTGTGCTGCCCTCGCTGCCTATAATTGAGTGGGCACAAGCCCATTGCTATAACTATGTTCGACTTCTTCCTTTCGCCATATTTCCTGTTGTTTGCCCGCTTATGCGTGGGTGGAGTGTTCCTGGCCTCCGCAGTTGGAAAGATGATGGATAGAGAAGGTACGGCGGTCAGCATGAGCCGCTACCCGTTCCTGCCCGCGGGGTTCGGGCGTTTTATCGCCTACGTCTTCCCGGTTATCGAGTTGGCTGTCGGCCTGATGCTTGTGCTTGGGCTGTTTACCCGCCCGGCAGCGCTTATAGCAGCACTCTTATTTGTGCTCTTCACTGGCTTGGTGATCTACGACCTGAGCCGCGGGAGCGACCAGTCGTGCCATTGTTTTGGGCGTATCTCGTCGGAAAAGTTGACTCCGCTGGCGGTGGTGCGCAATATTGCGTTGCTGGCGTTGTCGGCCTTTGTGGTCGCGGGGTTCGACGGCTGGATGTCAGCTGATCTGGCGCTCAACTCGCTCACGGGTGGCGACCTCGGCCTTCTCTTCGCGTCTCCTGATAGGATCGGCTTACCTACGTTCATAGATGCAGTGCCTGTAATGTTGCTGGCGCTCTTCACGGTTGGCCTAATTGTTCTGGGAGAGCAGGCTGTATCGATGGTGAGGGCCACATTACGGGGTATAGGCTTTTGATGGTTCATGGATAGAGGTGTGTTGTATGGCTGACAGCATAGCAGAGCAAGGGCAGGAGGTCGTTCCGGCGCGCGATTACCGGGCGTTGGTGATCGGCCTGTTCGTGCTAACCTTGCTGATGGTAGTGCTGGGCGTATGGGGGGCGGGTACGACCGCCGGGGTTGTGCGACCCTGGATGGATATAGGCCTTCTACTCGCGCTGGCTCTTGCCACGATAACGGGGGTGTCGAAGACCTCTTCTGCCTGAGGACTCAACATGATCCTTGTGATCTTGCCCCTCGGGAAGGAGGCTCAACAAGTCGGGAACTGGGTGGCACGTGTCATCATGTACAGTGCTGCTTCGGTTCTGGGCGCTTCTACGCTCGCGTTTTTGCTGGGGTTGGCCGGGTGGGGCTTGCATGCCCTGTTCCCTTGGGTCCGTCTCGAATGGGCTGTTATCCTGCTTGGGGTGGCGTCGCTGGTCTACGCTCTGCATGAATTGAAGTTCCTGCATTTGCCCAACCCGCAGGTAGGGTGGCAGGTGCCCAAGTCGTGGCAGCGCTCGAGCAGGCTGGTGGGCAACACGTTTTACGGTTACGTGCTTGGCATGGGCATATTCACCTTTATCCCGTTCACCAGCTTCTACGTGCTGCTAGGTTGGGAGATGATCGCGGGAGCGATGTCGATCAAGGCAGCGGTCGCTATCGGGGCGCTCTACGGCCTGTCGCGGGGCATACCTGTGGTTGCGGGCGGCATATCGATGCTGCGCGGAGAATACCCCCTCCCAATGAGCAACTGGCTAATCGACCACCTCGGCTGGTGGCATGCCATGAACGGCCTGGCGCTCCTTTTCGTGGGCACGTTCTTGATAGGCTCGCTTGTAATTTAGAGCTATCAGCCATTTGCTACTTACGACCGGTAATCCTCTTCACTCAGCTTGTGCTACCTCGGCCATAAATCGCTCAGACTCTTCTACTTTATCCGCGTCTATGAGGCCGGCAGAGAGAAGGATTTGTAGAGCTTTTCTCATTGTGATTGTGGCATGACAGCGCAAGCCATGTCGCTCCATCAACTCAGGCCCACCCTGGCCTCGGTCAACCAGCACCACGATGTCGCACACCTTCAACCCGGCGTTATGCAGGTGTTCGAGCACCTCTAGCTTGCTCGCACCGTCCGACACTACATCGTCTACCAACACGGCAGTCGCACCTTCTTTCCATGCCCCCTCTACCATCCGTTTGATGCCGTGAGCCTTGGCGGAAGAGCGGACGTACCCAGCGGGTATCCCCGTTGCCTGGGAGAGGGCCACCGCCAGCGGTATTCCTGCCTCGGCAATCCCTATCAACACATCCGGCTCGACGCCTGCCGCCTTCATCGTGTGCGCCATCGCGGAAGCAACCTTACGTAGCAGGGGGGGGTACGAAGCGAGGAGGCGCAGATTGTTATAGTAGGGCGACACGAGGCCCGATTTGAGGGTTACAGGCTCGAATCGGATAGCGCCAATCTTGAATAGCTCTTTCACTATGTCGCTGATTTTGTTATCTTGAGGCGTTGTGGTTGTTCCTGAATGCTCTTTATGACGAACACGCACAGCCTCCATCTGGTCACGCCATGCGCGTGCAGCCTCACCTGGATCAGACGCCTCCATGATGGCCCTTGACACGTTGATGAGAAGGCCAGCCCCATTCGCATCCAGCCCGGCTTCTACAGCAGCCTCTACCTCCCCACCTTGCGCGCCTACACCTGGGCAGAGGATGGATAGATCAGGTGCTGCTTGACGTACCTTAGCTAGGACGCCGGGGTCGGTTGCAGGCGCTACCAGGCCGACATTGCCTCCCGTATTCCAACCGGCGGCTATACGCTGGCTGATCTCAACATAGAGAGGCTCGCCTGAGGCCATTGGCAGGTCCTGTAGCTCGCCCGCGCCGGGGTTCGACGTGCGAACCACCATAAAGCAGCCTTTGACGGGCCGCGAGATGAGAGGTGCGAGGGCCATACGTCCAGGGGCAGGCATGGCAGTGACCGCATCTACCCCGAAGAGGTCAAAGGCTTCGTGAGCGCACCGTTCCAGCACGTGGCCTACGTCGGAGTACTTGGCATCGAGGATAACCGGGATGTGTGGGTAGCTTGACTTGATGTACTCACACGTTAGACGCAGGGCGGTTATACCTGGTTCGCCTTCCGCGGAGTAGCACTTGTATTGGGGCTTGAAGGCCGCCGCGTAGGGTGCTGTCTGGTCGATAATATTGCGGTTGTAGGCGAACATAGCCTGCGCGATGTCGCCCGACTTGTACTCAGCAGGCAACTTCTCATAGATCGGGTCGAGGCCGACGCAGAGGATGCTCTTTTGGGTGCTTATCGCCTCGGCCACACGTTCCGCCCAGCTAGTTTGCCTTGTGCTTTGCGCCGTAATCAAGTCGTTACCCCTTTCATAGCTTATGCCTTAGATTCTGGGCAATCTCTATCGCTAGCCTGTAATTCCACATTGGGCCGGTGGCACCCTGCACGGCATCGGCTCCGGCATGTAGGTAAGCAAGGTAGTCAGCGGGAGAGGCAAGCCCGCCTACGCCTATGATAGCGAAGTCGTACTTTCCTTCGGTTCGTATTCGCGCAAGACGGCTTACCACATCCAGGCCGGTAGCTTTGAGGGCAGCGCCGCACACGCCTGCTACATTGCGTCCCGCGCCCGGCAGCGCCTGTTCTCCCTCCGCGCTTGTCACAGGCACAGGTACTGCATTGACCGCGCTGTAGCCTTGCAGATATGGGATAGTGGCCTTTATGACCTCTCTGAGGGTAGCATCACCTTGGTCGTCAGGAGTGTAACTGCCCAGCTTGGCAAATAGTGGTAGATGCCCTGCCGTTTTCTTCACGGCTTCACATACCAACCGTGCTGCCTGAGGGTCGTGGCAAAGGAGGCCATGCCCGCCCAGGTTAGGGCACGACAGGTTTACCTCAAGAGCGTGCGCGCCGGTCTCAACGCACATGGCTGCGGTGCGGGCGTGATCGTCAATGTATGCCTGGTCTGCCTGGTCGTCACCGCCTGGATCCTGAGTGCCCGTGATACTGGCTACCAGCGCCTGGCCTGGACCTGCGCCGCGTACCGCTTTTTCCATGTCGGCCTGCCATACATCGGGCTGTTGGGCGGGCATGCCGAACGAGTTTGTAATGCTAAGGGTTTGTAGGTCTACCCTCTCGTCCTGTGTGAATATGTGAGCTGTGAGGGTGTAGCGTCCCAGGTCGCCCGCCGGTACGTGGGGAGCATCCACTCGCAGGACGTTGGGCGCGGGGTGTGCTGGCCAGAAGCGGCTGCGCACTGTCTTGTAGTGCAGCAGGTCAAAACCCCAGCGAAAGGCAGCATCGGTAAACTTTGAGTTGAGCAAAGGCCCCGCCGGAATACCGAGCGGCCTTCTGAGAGTGAGGCCACCTACATTTACCCACCGAGTTTCTGGTAGGTCCAGAACATCAAGTTCTTCAAGTGAGGGTTCTTCTAAAATACCGCCGAAAGGACCGAAGTCGTAGTTCTCCTGATAGGAAAGATTCGGGTCGTAAAAGGGCGTGCTGATTTTGGATTTCGGGTACCCGCGTGCGGGTGTTTGGATTTTGGATTGCAAGATTATCTGGTTGCCCTTCTTAGCTTAGGCTTCGGCGACCGAGGAGAGGCTGCATACGGCTCGCACCAACCGCTCGAAACCCATGCCGAAGCCTGCTTGCTGGCCGCTGCTCTGCTTGTGCATATCTATGTACCATGTATAGTCGTTGGCGCTGCCGCCGAGGTCTTCTATTTGACGCACACCCTTTGACGCAAATAGCTTGCCCTCAAGCAGCGCGGGGTCAGACTCGGTCTCAGATGCGCCCATGACCTCGCCTACGCCTGGCAGAAGGAGGTCGCAGCAGAGTGCGCGGCGTGGGTCGCTCCTGTCTACTTTCATGGTGAAGAAGCGTAATTCGAGGGGGTAGTGAGTTACAAATAAAGGCCCGTCCACCATCTCCGTAAGGGCCAACTCATGGCTGTTCTTGAGGTCCTCTCCCCATTCGATGAAGTGCCCGGCGTTCTGGAGAGCAATTATCGCTTCGTCGTAGGTCATGCTGGCGAAAGGTGATGTTATTTTCGTCAGTCTGTTTGTATCAGCTCCTAGCAGATATAAGTGCTCACCCGCCGTATGGAGTGCACCCGTAACCATCTCTACTACCAGGCGTTCCATCAGCGCCATAAGCTCCGGTAAAGTCATACCTGCTGCCTCGGCTTCGAGCAGGGTGAACTCGGTCAGGTGGCGGTCGTCCGATATGCGCTCGGCCCGGAAGGAGCGCCCAATCGAGTAGACGCGTCCAAGCATACGCATAAGCGGCTCAAGGTGAAGCTGAGAGGTCTGACGCAGGTAAGACTGCCCCCCATTCAAATTGACAGGAATGAGGGTTCCCGGCTCGCCGCACGCGCCCGATAGGGTAGTGAGGGTAGAGGGGATCACCTGGGTAAAGCCTTCCTGGTCGAGGGTTGCCTGGGCGCTCCTGAGGAGGGCTGCCTTCACGCGGGCTACATGGGCTGATCTGACTGTGGTTTGGCTGGGGTGGGTGTGCGCTCTATAAGCCGGAAGGTAGCCTGAGGCGAAAGTGGCTGTTTCCATGTGACCTCCTGTTCGCAGGTGCGGCGCAATAAAAAACCTTGCAGGGCAAGGTTGGCTCTGCCCCGTGGGGCACTGTATGCACATACACCAACCTTATCGGCCTCGCTGGACCGTCGTTAAAGGTTTGCTCGGAGCGGGTCAGGCGCGGCGCACCATGCCCTGGTTCCCATCTCCTAGGATAAAGTATACCCCGTTGAAGCGAGTCTGTCAACAGCTTTTTGCACAGGACGCAGGGAGAGTGAAACGTGAACCGCCAAGACGCCAAGAGCGCCAAGTAACCGCCAAGTGTTTAATGTTTGCACTGTGGAGGCGCGGAGGATCGTAGGTTTAGGGGTTGGTGGGCGGTAGTCTATAATAGCTGATGGCTTCGTCAAGGCCCACCAGAAGGTTGTGGGAGTGGAGGCATATCGGCTCGAGATTGGGCCAGCACATATCGGGTGGTGAAACCACAAAGTCTACAGGTGTAGGGGAAGAATTGTTCCGTTCGGAAGCCATCGAGAGGTAGATCAGCGACCTGGTAAGTATCACTGCTTCCGCCCGTCCATTGATCCCAGTCGAAGCCGACATGGACCGCCCCGATTCTCGTTTGCATCCAGCGCCCTGCCTGCCATCGCGCGTTGTCGTGGTTAATCTGGTCGGCCTTTGCAAGCGTGGCGAACAGCGATATAAGAACGAGCGCGGCAATTGAGTACGTCCATGCTGCTCGGCCCCACTGCATGGACCCACGCACCATAAAAATAATCACGAATGGGAGAAAGCCCAGAATATAGCGGTCAAAGAGGTCTGCGGGAAAGGCCATTGAAATCACAAATATCATAATACCCAGCAGGTAAAGAGGCAGGCGCGGTGATAACGGTGTGCCTTGCTTCAGCTCTTTAAGCCAGTCGAGCAAACCATCCACGATTTTCGCAAGCAATATGACAGCCAGGAGCGCGCCCAATGCCCACAATGCCCTCCAGACCTCCTGCGTCCAGATTGGCTCCTGCTTGTATTCAAAGAAATCAAGACCGGTGACGCGTATAGTATTACCCCACGCGCCGAACGTCCACATCTCTTGCGGGTGATCAAAGGAGAACGGCCCCAGGTGAGCAGTGAATGGAGGCTCGGATATTTGGACCAGGGTTTCAGTAGGCAAGTCCACGGCATACATGCCCCAGATCAGCACTACAGCCAGCGGCAAAGTGAGTCGCCAGCTTACTCTACGCATCTTCACCGCGCTCCAGGTGAAGAGCGCAAGCAGCGGAAGCACAGTAAAAGCTCTCAGCAGGAACAGGCGCAACCACGACTCATGAAAGATGATAGCAGCCGAGCGCTCGGCTGCGGCAGCCGCGAACCCTGTCGGCGGGCTGCGCAGCCAGACATACCATGCTCCTCCGACTATCGCCGGAAGCAGCACGATCCCAACCATCTGCCACCAGCGCCACTTCTTCTGTAGCAGGCCCTCAAGCGCCAGATAGAACAGGAACGGCACAGGCACCAGCACGCCGAACTGCCGTATCAGCAGCGCCCAGCTTGTAAAGAGGCTTCCCGCGAGAACCCATCTGATGCCTACACCCTGTATCCCCTTTGTGTAACAGTAGCAGGAGACGAGCACCAGCGTCAGGAACGGCACGTCGGTCATAAAGCTGTAGCTAAGGTGCAAGAAAATAGGGTTGAAAGCCAACAATGCGGTGCCGAGCAGCGCCCCCCAGGGCGGCACGTTGACAGCGCGTGTAATCCCATAAAACGCCAGCAGCGCCGCCAGCGCCATCACCAGGGTAGAATAGGTTAGCGTGGTGAAGCTAAAACCGAATAGCTTGGACCAGGCAGCGCCCCAGTAAGTCAACCCGATTAGGCTTGTTTGCGAGTGGGTAGGCAGAGTGAATGTGCCGGTCTCAAGCAGGTTACGCACCGACCCGGCATATATCCAGTCGTCGATAATGGGGTATTCGTGCTGGGGCGGCACAAGCAGCAGGAGCAGCCCCCAGCCGAGGATTATGGCTATGATGTTGAACAGGTCGTGGTTTTGCAGGCGTGCAAACGGGCGCGTGCGCTCTACCACGACTTCGGGGGCAGCTATGAACTCTGTCCCGCCATAGGGTTGCATCAACAAAGCTCGCTTTCGGGGACTAGGAGCATAATTCTATCATCTGTAGGAGTGGATCGTCAATCTGTTGTATATTTTGGGAGTAGCGAAAAGATAAGATGCAATACTGTAGGGGCGGACCCGTGTGTCCGCCCTGTACGCTCACATCCCAGGCAAAGGCGGACACACAGGTCCGCCCCTACATCTGCCATATTCGCCACTCCCGTATATTATTAACCACAAAGATTATGAAGGACATTATCGTATTGCTGTAGACAGCGAATGGGAGAAAGTCGCTGAGAGACTTCCTGAATCCCTTTGCGCCTGCCTTCTCCATGTGCTAGAATCATCTATTCAACCAGAATGAAACAGACCGATAAGTTGCAGTCTCTGACACCATATAACCCCAAGTCCGAGCATCCAACGCAGCCTTCCGCACGTCCAGAACGGAGCAACCGGCTGTGGAGAGTGTGGCGTCACCGCGCGCTTTTGGTCGGCCTGCTAGCCTTCAGCCTGGCCCTTGCGGGCGAGTGGCTAATGCGTGTCCACACCCCGGAACCCGCCATCAACTCCGAGCTAGGCGCGCGCCTGGTGCAACTTGCTCTGTTGCTGGTCGGAATCGTTGCATGGGTGCGCGATAGTGGATGGAGGGCACGCAAACCACATGCCATGGGCAATACTCCGTCCGGGCCACCTTCTACCTCGCTTCCCATCCGCCGCGCTGGTGCAGCCCACGATACGCCGGTCGGAGTAGAGCTAGGTACTGCCGATAGCGGGACTGTGCCCGCAACTCCGCGTACAGTATCGCTTCGGAAGGGCGCGGGCCGGTATTCACGACTTCGGACCCGTCTTGGTTGGCGGGGCACGCTGGCGGGCTTGCTTGTTACAGGCGGTCTCGGAGTATGGCTGGGCCTACTTCTGCGTGAGGACTTCGCTCATCCCTTCGCTCCGTGGGTCTGGCTAGCCATGTTGGCCGTACTTGTCCTCACATACATAGGAGTGCGTCCCTGGCCGACGGGCGACTCGCTCCTGCCTCACGACCCCGCCGAGCCTGCGCGCGAACCTCTAGTGAGCCGTACCGAGTGGCTGCTGGTAGCGCTGATTATTATTGCCGCAGTCGCCGTGCGCTTCTGGGACCTTGAAAACATACCGGCCGGGCCATACATAGACGAAGCTGACAGAGCAATTGATGCCCGCCATCTGAACCGTGGGGAGCCCGTAAATCAGACGCCTTTTATCTTCTTCGGCACCGGGTGGTGGGGAGTGCCGAGCTTCTACTTCTGGGTCGTCGCCCAGTCGATGAAGCTGTTTGGTGATGACCTGTACGGCGCGAGGGTGGTGCATGCACTGGCGGGTGTGCTTGCCGTATGGTTCACCTACAGGCTGGGCCGCGCTATCTGGTCACCGCGCACAGGCATCGTGGCGGGCGCGCTCATGTCCGCCTCCGATTTCGCCATACAATTCAGCCGCACAGCAGGCGAAAGCACCATTACACTTACTACCTGGCTCATCTGCTTTTATTACCTCTACAAGGGACTGAAGACGCGGCAGCCACTCGATTTTGTGCTGAGCGGCCTGGCGGCTGGCTTCACGCTTTACGGCTATGTGTCGAGCAAGTTGTTGCCCGTATTCATGGTCTTTATCGCCCTGTACATACTCGTGCGATGGGGCTTTACGGGCGCGAAGAGGTACTTGCCCGGCCTGCTGCTGCTTGCGCTCGCGGCGGGGCTAACTTTCACGCCTAACGGACTGTATGTACTGACCCAGGACCCCGCGGCTCTAACAGCCCGCTCCAACGGTGTGGCGATCTGGTCTCCCATCAATCAGCCTGCGATGGCTACCACTTATGGTACTGACAACTGGGGCGTTATCGTAGCGGGGCAGCTTGGCTTGACGTATAGCGCGTTCGACATAGGGCGCGAGCGCGGACCTTTCTATCCGACCGAGCAGCCTATCTTGCCGGTGCCGTGGACCGCGCTCTGGGTATTGGGTACGGTATATATGGTGTGGCGGCTTGGGGACGCTCGGTATGCGGTGATGGCGCTATGGTTGTTGAGCGGCCTGGCGGGGGCGGCGCTCACGAATGAGACGCCGAGTTTGCAGCGGGTGGCCGGGATGGTGCCTCTTTTAGCTCTTCTCCCTGCAATCTTTATAGACCGAGTGGCGGGCGGCCTTTCACCTCTGGTTATGCGCGAGAAAGTGCTTATGCGCGCTCGCCGCCCGCGCATTGGTCGATGGGTCATGAACAGCGGAGTGGCCCTGCTGGTACTGGCAATGGCCGCTCAGAGCCTCTCCTTCTATTTCGGCCCTTACACCGCCAAAGCCAACTGGCAGGAGTTCACACTCGCCGGTCACTATGCCGAGCAGCTAGACCCTGCTAAAGATGTCGTCTCACACTCTAACCTGCCTGTCTGGAACGGCGACCCCAGCCCGACTATCTTTCTGGCGAATAAGGTGCCCCTGCGCGAGTTCGGCAATGCAAGCCAGGCGCTGCCGATTATCAATAACGAGGGCAAGAACTTCCACTTGCTTTTCTCCCCGCCCGATGATCCGGTTGCGAAGGCGCTGGAGAGCTACTACCCAGGTGGCACCACTACCATCCTGAGCAAGGCCGGCGCACCGATAGTGGCTGCCTACAACCTGACCGCCGAGCAGATAGACGCACCCCGCCAGGTGACGGCACGTTACAGGTCTCCCCTCCAGCCCGCCCTTGAGCGCAAGGAAACGCGCATCGGCACATCGGGTAGCGAAGGCTCTGAAGGTCCGTTGCCTGAGGGCCTTACTTATCCACTGGACGCGGAATGGGCAGGGGGCCTGGTCGCGCCGGTCTATGGACTATATGACTTCAACCTTGACGCCCCTTCCGGCGCAACGTTTGAGATCGACGGCAGGCTTGTGGTTAGCGCCACCGCAGGGAGTGAAGCGCCTGTGGAGACCTCGGTGGTGCTCGCCAGAGGCGTTCATACAGTGAAGCTCGCAGGAAAGATGGAGAGCGCGTCGTCCCAGGTCAACTTGCGCTGGGGGGCAGGGACCGGCGCTCTCGCTCCTATACCCCGCGAACTGCTGTGGGACGGCCCACGCGGCACCCTCCTCGGAGAGGCTTATGGAGCAGCCCCTGCCGACCTCACATGGTTCACCGCCGAGAAGATAGTCGCTAGCGGTATGCTTCCCCTGATAGAGAGACGGGACGGTTTCCTCGTGTGGCAGTCGATCAATACAACTCTCAATGGCGGAACAACTGTCTTCGGCACCTGGCGAGGCAGGCTGCGCACACCCGTGGAGGGCGGTTATCTGTTCGATGCCAACACCAGGTTGACAGGCAACACCAGCATATTTATTGACGGCGCTCTGGTGGGGGCGAACGGTGTAAACGGTGTGCCACCTCTCCCTGCTACAGTCCCTTTGAGCGTGGGCGAGCACACCATCGAGATAAGGTTCGGCGCGAAGCAGGACAACGCATCCCTGCAACTTTTCTGGCAACAGCCTGGTGGCGAACTGCGCCTCATAACGCCTGATGTACTGCTGCCCGCTGCTGAAGGTGTCTGGCTTGCTTCCGAGCGACCTAATGTTCCCAGGCCCGACCCGGCGGCACTCGGCATTATAGGCACGATATCCGTTCGGGTTGATAGAGTGGTCGCTCCAGGTGGCTTGCGGGAGCCTCGAGGAGTGGCGACGTTGCCCGGTGGGAGATTTGTAGTAGGCGACACAGGTAATAATCGCCTCGTTTTCTACGATGAGAATGGTCGTCAGTATGCTTCGTGGGGAGGCGCGCCCGGCACGGCGGACAGCTTTGGCCAGGTAAGTGATGTCGCTGCAAACTCAGACGGTACGATAGCTGCTCTCGATGCTGACAAAGGCGACATCCGTCTCTTCGACCCTGAGGGCAAGATGTTAGCTCATCTGCCGAACTCCAAACTGCTTCTGAATCACTCCAGCGGCATCACCTGGGGACCGCATGATGGTAAGCTCTACGTGGCCGATACAGGCGGGAGCAGGGTGGTAAGGTTCAGCCTGGACGGCACGGAGGAAGCGGTCTACCGAGAGGGTAAT
>JBBRVL010000047.1:0-15384 GCA_038246925.1 Chloroflexia bacterium | reverse complement strand
TCTCCCTGCCACAGGCTGTTATTCCCTGCCATGGCTTGCCTCCTTATTCATGCTGGCCTGTCTCAGCGAGCGTAGCGTTCAACTTGTCGAAATGCTTCAAAAGGATATCCACACGCTCGGGCGTGGGACGTGGGTCTTTGGTGCTAAGATATATCTCGAGCGCCTCACGTGGCGACATCTGCTCTACGACACGGTCGCCGAGCCTCATACGGTGGGTGCGCGCCACAAGGGGTGGAGGCACAGACATAAACGAAGGCCTCTTTGCATTGAGGGCCTGCCGGATCTCGTCCATACGCAGGTCGCGCTGGCGCTCGGGAGTAGTCTCTATCACCAGGTTAGTTACAGAGCCTTCTATGTCATCTCCCCGCTCTTCTACGCGGCGGAGCACTTCTTCTGTCGGGAAATCGCAGTCGGCGTTGACCCGTATGGTGAGGAAACGGCGGGCATCCACCTCATGGAACTGGTAGCGCACATCTCGCACGCCGTCCTGACCCGGCTCGTCTATCTCGACCGATACGAAGCCCTTCTTGTCGCGCTCTTCGCCGAAGTCAATCCTCTCCAGAGAGCCTGGGTAAACTATGGGGGGGCGCTGCTGGGTTAGCACCTGGTGCTTATGGATATGGCCCATCGCCACGTAATCGAAGGCCTGGTTGGAGAGCAGCACTTTGGGCAGCACGATATCTTGCCCCAGCATTATGTCTTTTTCAGACGAGAAGACCGCACCCTGCACCGATGCATGAGCGGTCATTATCGTCGGCAAGGACGGGTCAAGATCGCTGACCGATTTGTCGATGAAGTTTTCCACTATCGTCAGCATCTCGCGGTTGAGGGCGTCAGCATCGAGGTTGCGAAAATCTTTGTTACTCAGCATGTAAGAGCGCGACAGCCAGGGCAGGGCGACGATCTGCACCTTGCCTGCCTTCGTGTCGATTACATGCAGCCCCGGCTTGTGGGCAACTGTCACCTGGGGCACTGCGAGGGTCGAGTAGATTTCGACCGTGTTAGCTCGCTGAAGAGCATTCGGCACGTCATGATTACCGACCAGGATAAAGGTAGGCATACCAGCTGCGGAGAGCTTGTGGATGCACCGGGCGAACTCGCGCTGGATGGTGGGGGTGGGGTCGCGGTTCTTGAAGATATCCCCGGCGATCAGCACGAGGTGAACGTCCTTATCGAGTGCCCAGTCAAGGCTCTCATTTAGCGTTTTGAGGAAGTCTCCGAGGCGCGAAGAAAGCCCCGTGGCCGGGTCGATGCGGCCATAGTTCTCCATACCAAGATGGATATCAGCCAGGTGTAGTATACGTAGCGTAGGCAATCCCTGGGAGCCTCTCTATGAGCAGTAAGCGCTCTGTTATAAGCAGCGTGGACACAGAACAGGCGCGGCCTGCTCTCTTTGGCGAGTATATCACCAGGTATAGGGGGTGTCAACTGCTTCTTATGGTACATTATGCACCCCTCGTATAGCCCATTCCGGTTTGTGTGCTGGAGGTAGGACTGCGGCTTCACTGCGAACATTACTCTTTCTGTCGCTTGCCTATTGACAACTCCCCCCCCCCAGTGTGCTATAATGCGATTGAGCAGAATACTAACGATGTAAGTAGATTGTTACTTACATAACAATACAATAAGATTGCTGGGGAGCGTTGCTTATTTACCGGCGCATGTGGATTATAGACCGTATGCGCCTTTGTGTTTTTGGAGGCTAAAATGATGCAGCGTGTTCGTGCTAATCGTACAACTATATCCAGGCTTGTGCTGGTTGGGTGCTTGGTGGCCCTGGCTGTATGGGTTGCATTGGGTAACTTGGGTAGCTCCTCTCCTAAAGGCGGTGGAACGCCACAAGATGTCGCTGGAGTGCCCCAATCAGGGCAAACGCAAGGTCTGCTGCCTCAAGCAGAGCCTACACAGGCACCAGATATACAAATTACACCTACTGAGCCTGAACCTACACCCATTCCTACACCCGAGCCGCTGGAGCCTGCCACGTTGGTAACTTCCACCCTGTCAACCTTGGCACCCGGTTTGAACCCAAACCTGTCCACCCAGAGTGAGGCTCCCGCCGGGGAACCTATCTTTTCCATAACGTGGGCACCGACCGGCGACAAACTGGTATACGTAACTAATACAGGGAAGCTCTACTGGTCGAATCTGGATGGCACGGGTGCTACATTGCTTTACAACTACGGCGAGCCCTTCTACAACACCCTTGACCAGCAACCCAAGGGTAACACACTGTTGGTACCGGGCTATGCGATCCACTTCACGCCAGGCCAGCCGCCCACCATGCAAGAAGCACCGGACACTTGGGGAGTGAGGCAAATTCGCTGGTGGAGCGCTGACAGAGCAAGCGGGGTCACCGGTGGCATTCACTTTGGAGGTTGTGTCGGTTGTGAAAGGCTGGTAACCTTCGATGCGGAGGGGCACCGGCTTTCAAGTCGGGGCATAGCGTTCATGTGGTCAGGGGCGGTCCAGCCAGGAGGGGTGTGGTTGGCTTATGCTACCGGGCAAGAAAGCACAGGCACTCCATTCATTGGTTCTTATCCTGAAACCGTCTATTTAGTGAACCTCAACACCGGCCAGAGGTTACAGATTACCGAACCTGGTATGGGTCGGGAAGTATTCAGTTGGTCTCCTGATGGCAACTGGTTTCATATCGCAGCTAACGTAAGTAATTCACTGCAGGGAGTGCTGGTCAGTGCCAATGGCGTGGAACAGATAGTTATAACGCCTCCTGGCGGTAACAGCGGCGAGGATGCCGTGTGGAGACCAGACAGCAGACGTCTAGCATTTTCCGTGCGGATAGGAGGGCTAGAGCCTGGCTGTGGAACGGAGAACGTGCCGCCATGCGAAACCACGAGCTATGCCTATGTAGTAGATGTTCCAAGCAGGCAGGTTACCGATAGCGAGAAGGACCCAGGCTCTTCCATCAACTCACCAGAGGCAATGATGATGCACCCTAGCTGGTCACCTGATGGGTCTACACTGTCATTCTTATCCTTCGATCCAGACTGTACCTGGCAATGTTCTAAGCTCTCACCCGCATTTTATCTGTTGTCTACTAAGTAGGAGAGTATGGGACCACCCTATTAAGTATATATTACCTGACGCTAAACGGCATTGTGGAAATAAAAAGGAAGGTTGAAGTTTATGTCCTGCACCGTTACACATTTTGAATCCAAGTTGGTTCTGACGGGAGCACTGTCTATCATTCTCCTAACCTGGTCCATGATTTCTCATGAAGCTGCGGCAGCAAGTGTGCTTAATCAAGCAAGCCCAACGCCGACTTATACCCCTACTACTGCCCTAGATCCCAAAGCAACACCAAGCTATACACCCACTGCTGCAAGTAAGCAAGCCCGGGTAGATGTTCTGCCGTTATGCACCCCCTATAATCCTACACCCATGCCGACCAGGTCGACTCAATTCCGGGACTTGACCGACTTCTACTTCATTATTGATCCAGGGCACGGAGGCGATCAGAATCACGCTGTTGGACCGAGCGGCACTCTAGAGAAGTGTTGGGCCCTGAAGATTGGCCTGGATCTGGTCAATATACTGCGAAGCCATGGAGCAATAGTTGAGTCCACTCGATATACTGATGTTGACATATCTCTTTCTCAGCGTAGCCTCTTTAACAACACCCGATACAGACCCGCCCCCGGTGGCACACCAACGGTTGTCGGTACCGTAAATAACTGGCGCTTCGTCTCTATTCATCTGAACGCTCCGCCTGTCCCCCCTCCTGTTCCAACAACGGGTCCTACTAACACACCGAACCGCAACATTAACTGGACCGGAATCTACTATCAAGTCGCAATTGGGAGCCGAACAGCGATTCCGATGCCAAGTGCTGCGCCAGAGTTGGGGCGGGCCGTAGCAACCCAGGTTCATAGAGTGGTCAATGGCAGTTCGGCGAGCGCAATTCTTGAGGATTTTCAAGTCATCAGGGATACTCAACCTTACTTACACAACATCCTTAGCGAGAGTGCCTTCTTAACCAACCCCACAGTGGAAGCTCGCCTCATTAGTGAGCCTGGCTTCATATACAACCTTGCTCATGTTCATTATCGAGGATTGGTAGACTTTTGGCTGACAGGCTACGGAGGGCCACACCAGGACAAGCACCAAGAAATGATAAATGAGTACTGGAGGAATATCAATTCGGGGAATGACCCAGGCGTACCGTTCGCCAATGGACCGCAACGATATGTGCATCTATACCCAGCACCCAACCCTACCCCACCGAGAGCTTACACTCAAGAGTTTGCCGATGATGACTTTGCTTATGGTAACGCTATACCTAAGGGTTCTATACTAGAATGTAGATCCGGCCTTCCTACGCCGTGCCCACCTACACCTACAAGTGGAGGCGCAGGCTACTACGTTCGGGACCCCATATGGTCAACGTACATTCAGAAAAATGGGCCTAATCGCAATGGCCCTGGTTTGCCCTGGGGTATAGGTGGGCAGGAGCACGAATGGTCAACCGTGAGGGGTCGTCCACAGCCAACGCCGGTTGTCTTTACCTATCCGAGAACACAGAACTTCGAGAACGGGGTTATCTACTGGAACACCTACGAGTCGTCCATTAGGCCGAACCAGCCCAGCCACGCCGTTTTCCTACCCAACTGCCGGGCTTATGACATAAACGATAGTTGGGCTGCTTCTCCCACCCCCTTCGTCCAGAATATGACGGGGCGTTTTGCCTTCAGCAACGACGCAGCCGGGCCTAATCCCCGACCCTCCCCTACACCCACCCTCCCAGGATACAGCGATGGCGGTATCCACGCAAACGAATGGGCTACCAGAGCGCAAGTAGCGCAGGCCTTGATGTTTGCCGAAGGTTATGCCTACTACACTACTCCCACACCTGGCATAGTTGTGCCTGAGTACAACGATATCCAGGGCCACTGGGCAAGACCCTGGATACGTATGGCTGCTAGCCTCGGCATCGCCAGCGGCTACTCCAGCCAGGAGTGGAGGCCGGATAGCGATGTGACGCGCCAACAGTTCGCCAAAATGGAAACTCAAGCTCGCGGGTGGGCACACGCAACACCTCCGGCCACGCGTAGCAGTACTTTATGCGGTTCTCCTTCTATTGAGGGCGCACGTGGATTTAATTCCTTCCAGGATGTTTGCAAAAAGGTGCTCAACGCGCAAAACCAGTGGATAGATAACGAGTTCTACACATGGATTGAGACAGTGAAAGTACACAATGCTATCGGAGGCTACACCTGCGGCGGTCCAGGCCAGCCATGCGGAGATACGGGCTATCCTTACTTCCAACCCGTCAACAACGTCACTCGCGCGCAAATGAGTAAGATAATAGACCTGGCTCTAGTCGATGCTGGCTACCCACCTGGACCATGTTGGGGCGCGCCTCCTCCATAACTTCCATAAGGGCAGTAATTTCCTTTATCTGCTTTGTTGGCTATAGAAAGGCGCGTTGGCAGCACCAGACTGGCCCTTGCACAAGTAAGTTGTGCAGGGGCCATCTCCTTGTGCGGCAGAGGTATAGGTAGGAAGAGCGAAGGGTGAACGTCACGCCCTTATGCTACATTATGCAACCCCCCATATAGCCTCCGCTTGCATGGTAGACCCCGACGCATCGCTACACGACAGGTCCTACCTTCGTTAATATGGAACGCTTCCATGCGGAAGGTAGGCCAACAACCGAAGTGAATTGCTTTCGTTAGTATGATGGCTACCTATTGACAACAGCCTATCCAGACTCTACAATGCGAATTACAGGATACTATAAATATAAGTAGAACTATACTTATATTACCGGTCTGCCAGAGGATCGTTACTCATCCAGGGAAGCATGTAGCAGAAGACTACATGCGCTCTCGTGTCTCGTTAGCACCATTGCAAACGGAGGGATCGAATGAAACGTCCAGCCATTATCACCATAGGCGCAGCCACCTTTTTAGGCGTAATCGCACTCATAACCGCGAACGCAGCTTACTCCCGAGAGCCTGATTCCTACCAGGCAAAATCGATAGGTATCATGGCTGCGGCTAGCCCAACCTGCTCTCCATCCTGGGCGGTGGTCCCTAGCCCGAATGTTGGCGTGATGGAGAGCACACTCTACGGAGTAGATGCTGTTGCCTCAAATGATGCTTGGGCTGTTGGCGACTATTTGGGAGAAGGCATTTCCAAACAGCGTCGCCCGCCGGCCGAGCAATCCGAGTTTACCCTCCCGAAGAGCATGAATGACTCGACAGAGCAAGGGGGCCTTGCACGGACTCTGATCGAGCGATGGGATGGCAGCACGTGGACCGTAGTCCCTAGCCCGAATGCCGGTTCCGACAGTAATGAACTCGTGATGGTAGATGCCGTCTCCCCAACTGATGTGTGGGCCGTCGGCTCTTATATCAACGAGTTTGGTGTGTCACAGACCCTTACTGAGCACTGGGATGGGGCTGCATGGAGTGTAATCCCAAGCGCAAATGCCGGGCCGCTGCTCGATAACCAGTTGACCTCCGTCGAAGCGGTATCCTCATCAGACGTGTGGGCAGCGGGGTACTATTTTAGTGATGAGGGTTATGAGCAAACGCTTACAATCCATTGGAACGGGAGCAGCTGGGTTGTGGTGCCCAGTCCCAACGTCGGTGAGTTCGGCAATATATTGAATGACCTCGCCGTTGTATCGACAAACGACGTGTGGGCAGTAGGCGCGTACGTGAATAGTGGTGCAATCGCCAGGTCGTTGGCGCTGCATTGGAACGGCAGCATCTGGAGCACCATTCCCAGCCCCGGCATCGGCTCCGGGACCAATATCCTCTATTCAGTCGACGCCGTAGCCTCGAATGACGTATGGGCTGTTGGTGTTTTGTATAACACAAGTGGCGCGACCAGGGTATTGACGCAGCACTGGGATGGCGCACAGTGGAACGCAGTTCCCAGCCCTAGTACCCAAACATCATACAGTGTACTCTACTCTGTAGATGCCCTGGCAAGTAATGATGTCTGGGCGGTGGGCAGTTTCAGGGACTATTCGGGCTACGGCTACCCTGAAGCGCTGACTCAGCACTGGGATGGCACAGCATGGTACATCGTCCGTAACCCGGGCGGGGAACCGTACGAATATCAAACCTTGTATTCTGTAGAAGGTGTAAACAGTGAAGATGTGTGGGCTGTAGGCAGTGAGTTAGGCAGCACGGGGCCTACTACGTTCATCGAACATTACTCTACGGCCTGTGTAACCTGCCCCTTATGGTTCTCGGATGTGCCCGTCGGCAGTACCTTCTACGATGCTATACAGTGCCTCGCCTGCCAGGGGATCGTAGGTGGATACCCTCCATCCACACCCACACCACCACCCTATCCCACCTACCCGGGGCCGGTCGGAACCGGCCAACCGTACCCTACGGCCACTGCCAGCGTCTATGTTTCGCCAACTCCTGTTTATCCTACACCAACCTCGACTGGGCCTACTTTCCGGCCAAACGCCAACGTTACGAGAGGCCAGTTCGCAAAAATCGTATCAAACTCAGCCTCATACAACGAGGAGCCTGGGCAGCAGATGTTCGAGGATGTGCCTTATTACAACACATTTTACCAATGGGTAAACAGGCTTGCCCGGCGCGGAATAATAGTCGGCTACCCCTGCGGCACCAACCCGAACGAGCCATGCAGAGCACCTGATAACCTACCGTACTTCAGGCCAAACGCGGACGCTACACGCGGGCAGATAGCCAAAATGGTATCTAACAGCGCGGGCTACGCCGAAAACCACACAGAGCAGACCTTCGAGGATGTGACAACCGAATATCCATTCTATATATGGATAGCCCGGCTAAGCAGCAGAGGCATTGTGGGAGGCTATCCGTGCGGCTCGCCCCAGGAGCCGTGCGGCCAGGGTAGCAGGCCCTACTTCCGCCCCTCCGCCAACGCCACAAGAGGTCAGGTATCGAAGATGGTCGCTAAGGCCTTCTTCCCGAACTGCTACGTGCCTTAGGAAACATAGGCTGGGCGTTGCGTTGTTGATCTGAAATTGGAGAGTACAAGCAGCAAAGGACACTCAGATTCTCTCAACTGCTTGTACTCTCCGTGCTACGAAACTTTGTAACCAATTTTCATGGTACCCGCTACTTTTAGCCCCGGCGCGGCGTTAGCGATTCTGAGGCCTCGTGTTGATGCACAGGGAAGCCGAATACTTCGATGTTGCCAAGCCTGATTTGCTGTTGAATTATAGCCCTGAGCCCGATGGCGTGGATACCGCGACGCTCGTGGCGTCCCTCCAACGAGGGGATGCGCCTACCGTTGAGTATGTAGTGCAGCAATATGCGCCCGCGCTGTATCGTTTCGCGTATTATCAATTGCAAGATGTCATGGCCGCCGAAGACCTCGTTGCTGAGGTCATGGCACGGATGATAGGACGCATAAATACCTTCGTCGCGGAAGAAGCCACCTTTCAGGCCTGGCTCTTTCGTATTGCCCGCAACTTGATAGCCGATCACTATCGAGCGCTGAAGCGACGGCCCCAGGTCTCACTGGAAGGCTGGCTCGATAGGGAACCGGGAGCAGAACCAGGCAGCGATGACGCTCGACTTGATACGCTCCTGACACGAGATCAGTTACAGGCCGGGCTTGATGCCCTCACGGAGGAGCAGCGACAAGTAATTTTATTGCACGTGGTCGAAGGGTGGGAGTTGCCTCAGGTGGCTGGCCTGTTGGATAGAAGCCTACCCTCGGTGAAGAGTCTGTATTACCGTGGAGTTAGCTCGCTCAAACGAGTGCTGCTCCGCAATGGACTAGAGTGAAGAGCGAAGCATCTCACCTTGAAAGTGTGACTAAAATGGCAGATCCCGAATCACAAGTCGAAACCGTCTTTAGTATCGCCTCACAGGAGGCCATAGAAGGGCGCAGCATTGAGCCCGTGCTTGCCAACTATCCTGAGCAGGCTGTAGAGGTCAGAGAAATGCTGCGGATCACAGCCGCTATAAAGAGTATGCCTCACCCTGAGCTTTCCGCCGAAGCTCTTGAGAGTATAAGCAAGCGCGCTCTGTCTACCCTTCATAACCAACAGCCATCACCTATTGCCCCGTCTAGACTAAGTAATAAAGAAGTCAAAACCGGCAGGAGCTATCGTAGCTTCTTGGCCCGATTATCTCCCGCTTTGTATGCAGCCGCTGGAGCCTTAGCTGTGCTACTGGTCGTCGGCGGAGTAATCCTCTGGAATGCCTTCATGCCGCAAGGCATCCCGGGAGCGACTCAGGTATCAAGCTATAGTGGCATCATCACCTCCATAGACGGTCCCAAGTGGATGATAGGCGATACAGAAGTCTTCATCGACAGCACGACAGAAATACATGGCACACCCGCGATAGGCGCCATGATGAGGTGCATCGGGGAAGAGCTGCCTGGTGACCGTATGAACGCGCTCGAAGTGTGGATAGAAGAAAGCCCAAAGGTTCCCCCTACGGTTCCGACCGGACCGAGCGGCAAGTGGGACGGCTCAGGAATATTGTTAACTATCACATGGTGAAACCAAGAACGGCGCAGCCTGGAAAGTGCGAGTCATAATGGCTCGCACTTTCTCTTTAATATCCTCCCGCTACTTTTAGCGCTAACGCGGCGTTAGCAGTTACAGGTCGTGTTACAAGCTTATCATTTACAGGAGGTACTTCGGAATGAAAAACTACAGAGTGGCTCTAGTTCTATCAGGTGTGCTGGCTCTTACCGGGTTCCTGCTCATGCTCGTGGCATCTCCGGTGATGGCGCAGGCTTCTCAAACGGTAACTATATCTCTCGCTGACTATAAGATCACTCCAAACGAGATTAGCGTGCCTCAGGGTCAACCGGTACAGTTCACGGTGACCAACAATGGAGACGAGGAACACAACTTCGTTGTAGAGCTTGAGGACAAAAACATTGAGCAGAAGCTCTTCGCCACGAACCTGATGCCAGGTGAGACGCGCAGCGCTGAGTTCACGTTCAACATGGCGGGGGCGTGGGAAATGTACTGCCCCGTGGATGGACACAAAGCTCATGGCATGATGGGTGATATAAGAGTCATGTCTGCGCCAGGTATGCCGTCTACAGGAAATGCGCTGGTAGTTTTGGCCTGGATTCTAGGATCAGCAACTGTTGGTCTAGCTTTGCTGTCAGGTGGTTTGTTCATCCGGCGAGCTTCCTTATCGAAGCGAGGATAACGCTAATTCGCTAATTGGCCCTCACGGAAGAACGATGTTCACAACACCGGAGCGAAGGAGATCAAGCCATGCTTACCAAAATAGACATTCAGAAGACGCAGATACGCACGCGCAACCTGAAACGCTTCTTTCTAATAGATGTTTTGCTGCTGACCGGCTTCGCCTTGTTCCTGTCGTTGGCGGGGCAGAGTTCGCCCGCCCTTGCGAGTCATGCCAACCAGAACAGTGTGTCTGTCACAGACACACCTACGCTCCCTAGTCCCACTACGTGCCCGTCAGGCGCCGACTACGTCGTGAGCAGGTCGACAGGAACGATTATCGAGCCTGGAACAGAGGAGGTCGGGATCGACTGCCAGTTCAATTGCACGGCGACGATAGACCTTCCCTTCCCTTTCACGCTTTACGATAGGACCTTCACTTCAGCAATCGTCGGCTCGAACGGCATCCTCGGTTTCGTTGCGAACTCCAACCCTTCCACGACCGCCTGTTTGCCGACCGGCGCGTTCGACTATGCAATAGTACCCGGCTGGGAGCTGATGGTCTACCGCTATTCGGATGCCCCTCAAACACCCGGCGCAGGGGTCTTTACCTCTGTCAGCGGTGCTGCGCCCAACCGCATCTTCAATATAGAGTGGCGCGCCAAGGACCACTTTAATGTCAGCCCGATCAACTTTGAGGTGCGGCTGTACGAAAACTCCCCGACCGGCCAGTTTGATGTCATATACGCGGCGGTCAACCACCACGGCAGCCATGCTGTAGTCGGTGTGCAACGCGATACAGGCAGCCGCTACACTCAGGTCTCTTGCCTGCAACACGGGCAAATCGAAAGGAATGTGCAGCTTACCTTCACCCTGGGAGAGTGCGGCACGCCTGTACCTCCCACCTCTACTCCTACCCGTACCCCCACCCTACCGGCAACCGACACCCCCATTCCGACGAACACGCAACCGCCCGTAAATACTTCGACACCTATGCCTACAGTCTGCGTGCCGGGCAGCTATGTAATCAATGAGTCTATGGGCGCGGCCATCGTGCCGGGCACAGTCGATGTCGGTATTCATTGCTCCGAATGCTCGACGACTATAAACCTGCCGTTCCCTTACAGGCTTTATGACCAGACCTTCACAAGCGCGATTGTTACATCGAAGGGTACGCTTGGCTTCATAGATGTCACCGGGGCATACTGGAGCGACTGCCTGCCCGACGAGTATTCTAACTACGCCATCTTCCCACACTGGGACGATCTCGACATCAGCATGACGTGTGGCACCGGGAACTGCGGCATTTACACTTCGATTACGGGACAGACTCCCAACCGCATCTTCAATATCGAGTGGCGCGCCCGCTACCACAACATGTGGAATACAGCCAATTTTGAAGTGCGGCTTTACGAAGGCCAGGATCGCTTTGACCTGGTATATGGACATGTGACCTTGCAAGGGTACGACGCGACAGTGGGAGTGCAGAAAGGCACCGGCAGCCTCTATACTGAGTTCTCATGCTGGGGTTACAATCTCCCGGAGGGTCTGCAGCTAGCCTTTACGATGCCTCAGTGCAATACAACGCCCACAGTGGAGCCTCCTCCTCCTACCAACACTTCGATTGCGCAGACCAATACACCGCTACCGCCCACAAACACGCAGATAGCTGCCACGAACACCGCCCTGGCACCAACCAACACATCCGTCCCGGCAACAGCCAGCAGCACAGCGATTGCTACCTCCACCACATGCGCAGTGCAATTCTCAGACGTAGCGGTCGGCAGTACCTTCTACCAGTACATCAGGTGTATGGCTTGTCGTGGTATTATCTCGGGATACTCGGACGGCACATTCCGCCCCGCTGTAGAAGTAACGAGGGGACAACTTGCCAAGATAGTCAGCAATGCCGCGGGCTTCAATGAAGCAGTAAGCACGCAGAGCTTCGAGGATGTACAGCCAGGCAGCACTTTCTATCTCTATGTAGAGCGTATGTCCGGCAGAGGCATCATCGCCGGTTATGCATGTGGCGGACCCGGCGAACCGTGTGGCGACGGCAACAGACCATACTTCCGCCCAGGCAACAATGCCACTCGCGGCCAAATATCGAAGATCGTAGCAGTTGCGGCCAACCTGGACGCGCCTGCTTCGGGAGCGATGTTCGAGGATGTGCCCGTACAATCCCCGTTCTACACCTGGGTACAGACGTTAGGTGAGCACGGGATGATAAGCGGCTATGCGTGCGGAGGACCCGGCGAACCGTGCGGCCCTTATGGAAAACCGTACTTCCGCCCAGGCAACAACGCTACTCGCGGGCAGGTATCGAAGATCGTAGCAAGTACCTTCTTCCCTGACTGCTATATCCCCAGCAGAAGATAGCTCTTCCCTGTCTTTTGCAACCCTGAGCACAAAGAACAGTGGTTGGCCTTCTTACTCCACTGTTCTTTGTGCTCAGGGCGGCCCAGCCGAGATGCTCCTAATAGTGCCATAGAAAGCATACCCCTTCGTTTATCTCGCCCGCTACTTTTGGCCTGCAATCCGCGTTAACCATTGTAATTGGCAATCTATTCATTACCCTAAAGGAGGCTATAAAATGGACCATCGAACAAGAGGTTTGTCGTTACCCGCTCTACTGACTTTGGCAGGATTACTCACGCTCCTAGTGCCTGCGTTGGCCCTGGCTCAAACCAGCCAACAGGTAAGCCTAACTCTAAAAGAGTTTATGATCACACCCTCAAAGGCAACCGTTCAGCAAGGCCAATCTGTACGGTTCAGCGTCACAAATGCCGGGACCGAACAACATAACTTCACCGTTGAGCTAGAAAAGCAGAAAATCGAGAGCAAGCTCTTCAATACCAATCTCATGCCTGGTGAGACCCGCATGGTAGAATTTACGTTCCCCGCAGCAGGGGAATGGGAGATGTACTGTCCTCTGGAGGACCACAAAGCCCGCGGCATGAAAGGCGACCTCGAAGTTCTGTCCACCTCCCCAGGCGGTATGCCGAGCACCGGGGCAGCCTCGACGCTCAGCTTGTGGCTCGTAGGGCTATTTGGTCTTATGCTGCTAACTGGCGGCCTGCTGATCCAAAGGCGACAGCGCACCCGCTAACCTAACGAATGACCCAATAGTCGTGAAGCGCCCTGGCCGCACCAAGTGTCATGCCAGGGCCTACCCGTTATCGAATTACCTAGCAGAAAGGAAGCAAAGTCGATGCTGACCGGAACCTACACGTCTATACCTGTAAATCGGCGGAAAATGCTCCTTCTAGTGGCCCTGACGCTAGGGCTGCTACTTCCACTCTCCTCTTTTATTCTATCACCAACCGGGAGCAAATCAGCCCTCGGCACACCCCATGGCCTCGGCCTGAATGCAACGCAGAACCTGCCTCTCTCCTTTGAGCCTAACGCGGGCCAGAGCGACCCCTCAGATCGCTTCGTGGCCCGCGCGGCGGGCGGCACCCTGTACTTCGCCCCGTCCGAAGTTGTCCTCGCCCTGGCTGCGAACGATGAGCGCCAAGTAACAGCCAATGGCGACAAAGCGAATCCGCAATTCGCAGGTTCTTGGGCAAAGCCCAATTCAGGCAATCCGCAATTCACATCGGTTCGCTTACAGTTCATAGGCGCGAACCCCTCTCCTCTCATGCAGGGTGGCAGCGTGATGCCAGGCAAGGTCAACTACTTCATAGGCAACGACCCCGCGAAGTGGTACACAGACCTGCCGACCTATGGCGACATCACCTACGGCAGCCTCTATCCAGGCATCAACCTGCTCTACTCAGGCACGGGCGGGCAACTGAAAGGTACGTACACCCTTACGCCGGGCGCCGACCCCTCCAGCATCCGATGGCGCTACGAAGGGGCAGACAAGGTTACCTTAGACGACGCAGGCAACCTCCAAATCACCCTCAGCACCTCAAAACTCACGGAGCAAGCCCCTACGACTTGGCAGCAAATCAGGGGAGAGCACGTTGCCGTGAGCAGCCACTACGTACTGAACGCAGACGGCAGCATCGGCTTCGCTCTCGGCAAGTACGACCCCTCCCAGCCGCTCACTATAGACCCCACTCTCATCTACTCAACTTACCTGGGTGGCTTCTATGAGGATGGGGCTGCGGATGTGGCGCTGGACGCAGCCGGTAATATGTACGTGACCGGCGCGACCCGCTCGACCGATTTCCCACTCTCCAACCCCTCCCAGCCGGTGCAAGGCGGGCAATACGATGCCTTTATCACAAAGCTGAGTCCGGATGGCTCGACCCTCATTTACTCTACATTCCTGGGCGGTGGTGGGGAGATAGATGGGGGCGATTTTGGCGTCTCCATTTCAGTAGACACATCGGGCAATGTCATAGTTGGTGGCTCGACCGATGCCGACGACTTCCCTACCACGCCTGGAGCTTACCAGACGAGCTACGCAGGCACAAACGACTTATTCATCTCGAAGCTGAACGCCGCAGGCTCGGCCCTCATCTTCTCCACCTACTACGGCCAGGGCGGCGTTGAAGATGCAGGCGCTTTCACCACCGATGCTGCCGGTAATACCTACTTCACCGGCTATTTTGAGGGGTCGCCGAATAGTTACGCGCTCCTGGGCGAAATCAGCGCCGATGGCTCGCAACTCCTCTTTGTCCGCAGCCTCGGCGGCCGCGTCCCCGGCCCTGGCGACGAGAACGCTAACACGCATGGCCGGGGCATCGTACTGGACCCTGACGGCAACATCTACGTGACGGGTGACACCAGGGCAGCAGATTTCCCCACCACGCCCGGCGCTTACCGAACCACCATAGAGGCCTTTGAGGATGGGTTCGTTACCAAGCTCAACCCCTCTGGCCAGACGCTGATTTACTCTACATATATCCCCGGCGGTGTAAGCGACTATCCCAGCGACATCGCTTTGGACTCGTCGGGTAATGCATACGTCACCGGCAACACAAGCTCCAGCGACTTTCCTACCACTCCTGGCGCATTTCAGACCGTAAAGGGTGATACAAGAATTGCCTTCGTGACCAAGTTCAACCCAACAGGCTCCGCCCTGGTCTACTCCACCTTCCTCGGGGACACGCAGTTTCACTTCGCCACCGAAGACTACGGCTACGCCATCCGGGTGGACAGCGCGGGCAACGCCTACGTTGTCGGCGCCACAAACTCGGCGGGATTCCCGGTGGCTAACCCTCTACAATCCACATTGAACGGGCCTTACGACGCCTTTGTCACCAAGTTCAACCCGGCGGGCTCGGCGCTGGTCT
>JBBRVL010000046.1:0-15385 GCA_038246925.1 Chloroflexia bacterium | reverse complement strand
GCACCATTCGAGCATCGGCTGTCCATTCACGTGTTCGTTCTGCTCAGTAACGAAGAATTATGCAGGTCGCTGGCTTGCCGAGACACCCGAGAGAACAATAGAAACGGTACACCATTTGCACAAGCGCTATGAAGTGAACGGCATCGAGTTCCACGACAGCAACTTCTTTACATCCGAAAAGCGAGTGGCTGCATTCGCCAAGGGAGTAAGAGATTTAGGTCTGGGGTGGTGGGGCGAAGGCACTATCGATACAATCATGCGCTACGACGACAGCACATGGGAGCTTATGAGGGATGCCGGGTGCCGCATGATTTTCATGGGGGCGGAAAACGCTTCTGCCACAACGTTGAAGTTCATGAGCAAGGGTCCCTTAACTCCTGAGACTACTCTGGCTATGGCGGAAAAGTCCGCGCGTTATAACATTATTCCTGAGTTTTCATTCGTGCTCGGCAACCCGCCCGATCCTGAGAAAGACATTGATGAAAACATCGACTTCATATATAAGATAAAGTCGATCAATCCGGCGTCTGAGATCGTCCTCTACCTTTATACGCCCACGCCGGGCGGCGCAATGTACGATCAGGCGGTGGCGGGTGGTTTTAGTTATCCCGACACCTTGGATGGCTGGATCGCTCCCGAGTGGGCGAGTTTTTCGCGACGCCGCAATCCCCACACACCCTGGCTAAAAGAGCAGCACTTGCGAAAGCTGAACAACTTTGAGACTGTACTTAACGCGCGCTATCCGACCGTTTCCGACCTCAAGATAAGGACATGGCACAAGCGGGTCTTGCAAACGTTCGGCGGATGGCGGTACAAGCGGCACATCTACGATAATCCCGTTGAACTGCGGGCCATGTTCAAGCTCATTTCTTACACCCGGCCCGAGCAGGCTGGCCTTTAGCCGGTCGGGGCGCCTGCGCGTTCACCTTCAACGCCGTCTATGGCACTACTTCGCTTGTCTACTGTGTTACCCATGGACCTTTAGGAACCTAGATCAACTTGCGGATAGCGATTTTCATCCCAGGTTTTCAGAAGGACGAGGCGGATTGGTGCATTCCAGCCTTTACGAACCTTGCTAGAGAGCTTGCGAAACACGCCGAAGTTGAAGTTTTCGCGCTACGGCACCCTCGCGTGTGTTCAGCTTATTGGGTAGGATCAGTGCGCGTACATACGATTGGCGCAGGGTCATTCGGGACAATGCGCGTGCCGGGAATCAGCCTGGCGAAGCTTTGGGTTGACCTGCTGCGCCATTTTGATAGAGTGCATCAAAAGCGTGGCTTCGACGTAATTGTGGGCTTTTGGGCAACTGAATCGGGTGCCCTCGCGTGCGTCGCGGGAAAGCGTTGTGGCGTGCCGGTACTTGTACACGTGGCGGGCGGAGAGCTGGTATGGCTCGACAATATTGGCTATGGCAACTGGCAACGTGGACTCGCTGGGGCCCTGGTAGAAGTGAGCTTACAGAATGCCGATGCTGTCTCCGTTCCATCGGACTATATTAGGAACCTCCTCACGCGCAGACACCCCGCAGCGTCGGCTCGAACGACCCTTTGGCCGCTGGGAGTGGACATAGCCCTCTTTTCAGCATCTAATAGTGGGGAAGATCACTATCCTGTTCCATTTACATTTATCGCTGTCGCATCCCTGCTGCCGGTCAAGGGCCTAGACCTACTCGTTGAGGCAGCAGCCGAATTGCACGCTGCCTATCCTAACTATGAGTTTCAAGTGCTAATAGTGGGCGACGGGCCGGGCAAGCATCGTCTGGCGGAGAAGATAATTGCTTTAGAACTTGGGGGATATGTCGTACTTGGAGGTGCGGTCGGTCACGCTGAACTACCGGCAACTTTAGCCTCGGCCAACTGCTTTGTTATGACCTCCTGGCACGAAGCACAGTGCATGTCCCTACTGGAGGCCGCAGCAACCGGACTCCCCTGGATTGCGACCCCGGTCGGCGCAGCAGTAGACATGGCTCAATCAGCCAAACCGTCTGGCATTCTTATCGAGGAGGGGAGGCCGGGGAGTCTGGCTGCTGCAATGCGCGATATGATGGAACTGTCATGTCAAGATCGTATGTCGATGGGACGTGCGGCACGCGAGCGTGTTTTGGCAGCCTACGACCTTCAGAAACAAAGCGCGCGCCTCTTGGCTTTACTACAAGCATTGACAGCGCCCCACCCACGCCGTAGAATGAAGCCTGACTCTCAGAGGAGTGTAACCCTGGACGTACTAAGGCTATTGAGAAATCTGGCAGCATTCTCTCTAAGTAACCTCAGACGATGATCCCCTGATATGACTACCGTTCTACTGGGACAAAGTTACTATCTACGCTTCGACCCAAAAGAATGGGAGGCGATGAAGCCGTACCCGCCTCTGGGTACGATGTATGCCGCCTCTTTCCTGCGACAGCACGGCTATGATGTGCGCTTTTTCGATGCCATGCTTGCCGCATCGGAGGCCGAGTGGGCAGCAGCCCTGGACGCGCACCGGCCGGAATACGCGGTAATCTACGAAGATGGCTTCAACTACCTGTCGAAGATGTGCCTGACGCGCATGCGTGATGCCGCCTTTACGATGGCACGGGCAGCCAAAGCCAGAGGCTGTACTGTCCTGGTTTCAGGCTCGGATGCTACGGATCATAAGGAAAAGTACTTTGCGAATGGCGTCGATGGGGTAATCGTCGGAGAGGGCGAGGTCACACTTGTCGAAGCGCTGAACTCTTTCAGCAATAGGAGCGAAACTTCGGTTGAAGAGATTGCGGGCCTTTCTGTTCCTGGTAAGCATGAAGGGCAAAGCCGAGGCTACTTGCGCCAACTTGACGAAGTGCCGTTCCCGGCGTGGGACCTAATTGACGTAGACCGCTACCGCCAGATATGGAAGGCCAGGCACGGCTACTATTCCATGAACATGGTAACAACACGTGGTTGTCCCTACCACTGCAACTGGTGCGCAAAGCCGATTTACGGCCAGCGTTACAACGTCCGCTCAGCCAAGAACGTAGCTGCCGAGCTAAAATGGCTCAAGGATGAGTACCGCCCCGACCATATCTGGTTCGCCGATGACATCTTCGGCCTCAAGCCTGGCTGGATCGAGCGTTTTGGTATCGAAATCGAGCGTCTTGATACAAAGACGCCCTTCAAGTGCCTGTTGAGGGTTGATCTAATCAAGCCTGGAGTTCCTGAGGGGCTTAAGAAAGCTGGCTGCGAGATTGTATGGGTGGGGGCCGAGTCCGGCTCGCAGAAGGTGCTCGACGCGATGGATAAGGGAACAAAGGTGGAGCAGATTTACGCGGCTGCCCGCAATCTCCACGCCCAGGGAATCAAGATCGCCTTCTTTTTGCAGTTCGGCTACCCCGGAGAAGATCGAAACGACATAGAAGCCACACTACAAATGGTACGAGACTGCGAGCCAGATGACGTTGGTGTGTCTGTATCCTACCCACTTCCGGGCACCAAGTTCTACGATTCCGTTAAGACTCAGCTCGGTGACAAACAAAATTGGCTCAACAGCGCCGATTTAGCCATGATGTACCGAGGTCCTTTCTCTACCGACTTCTACCGGCAGTTACACACTGTCCTGCATAAAGAATATCGCGCTCACAAAGGTTGGCGGCAGATCAGGAATAGGGAGTCGGGCCAGATGGGATTGGGCAGCAGGCTCAAGGTCGGCGCACGGGTGGCCCGCAATTTCATGACCCTGCCACTTGAGCGATACAAACTCGACCGCCTTGCCCATCAAACGTCTGATGGCATACATCACCTTCCGCCTCTCATGACGCCTGAAGCAGCCGCAACACCGTCAGCACAAGCCGAATGAGCGGTATCACTTCATGACCCAGCGCCACAAGGTTGTCCTGTATAATCCGAGGTCTCTCTTCTGGACGATGCCGCTCGGCTTGATTGCAGTAGGTTCCGCGCTCGACTCTGCACGGTTTGAGGTGAAGATCGTCGACGCACGCTTGCATGATGACCCGCTTGCTGTCTTATTGTCCGAAGCAAGAGGAGCGTTGTATATAGGGATGGGAGTGCTGACAGGCGAGCCGATACGTGATTCACTGGCCGCGACACGAATTCTCAAAAAAGAGAATCCCGGTATCCCAGTGGTTTGGGGTAGATGGCACCCATCACTATTCCCGACCGAGTGCTTGAAAGAGGCTGCGGTAGATGTCGTGGTAATCGGACAGGGCGAAACTACATTCGCTGAACTTGTTGAACGATACGTGGTGGGCGGTGATCTGCAAGGTGTGGCTGGTTTGACGTGGCGCAACTCATCGGGCGAGATAATTCGGAACCAAGCGCGTCCTACCGTTGACGTGAACCGCTCGCCGCCGCACAATTTTGGCAGGAATGATCATACGCTGGTTCGTCCTCTGCAACAGCTGGCCCGGTGGCGTGTAGATCGTGATATGTATAGCTTCCCACTGGAGAAGGCTGCAGTAGAGCGGCTCCATCCCGCTCCCCGTCTTTCGTAAGGCATCACACGATATGGACATACTTCTAACACACGGGTACTTCATAGACGAGGACGCTCATGAAAAAAAGGTCATGAAGCCGTATCCTCCTCTCGGAATCCTCTACCTCTCGGCATTTCTGAAACAGCAGGGATTCGAGGTCGGTGTCTTCGACACAACCTTCTCCAACATGGCCGCGCTCGAATCTTTTTTGCAGTCTACGCGCCCACCCATTGTCGGCATTTACACGAACCTGATGACCAAGCTAAATGTCATACCGATGATTGGGTTATGTAAGGCGATTGGTGCGATTGTTATCCTCGGAGGCCCTGAGCCTCCCCATTACGCGGACGAATTCCTTGATGCAGGCGCTGACGCAGTCGTAGTCGGCGAGGGCGAGCAGACGATGGAGGAGCTTCTTGTTGCGTTGGGCACTAAGAGCATACACAATCTCCACAATGTAGCAGGCGTCGTCTTCCGAGACGAAAACGGCCAGACCGTGCGCAATGTCTCACGAACTCACCTGAAGCAACTCGATGACCTGCCCTTCCCCGACAGGGAAGCAATTGACGTGGAACGCTATTTGGACACCTGGAAGTCACACCATGGTGTAAGTTCGATTTCTCTCATAACGGCGCGGGGCTGCCCTTACACGTGCAAGTGGTGCAGCCATTCGGTTTACGGCAACACGCACCGCCGGCGAAGCGTTGAGAATGTCGTCTCCGAGATGGAATGGCTAGTTGAAAGATACAACCCGGATCAGGTCTGGTATGCAGACGACGTGTTCACCATCCATAAGAGTTGGACGCTAAAGTATGCCGAACAGCTTCGGGAGCGTGGCATCAAGAAGCCCTTCGAGTGCATCTCCCGCGCGGACCGCCTCGATCAAGACGTAATCGCCGCGCTTGCTGACATGGGCTGCTACCGTGTCTGGATAGGCTCGGAGAGCGGGAGTCAACGGGTGCTCGATGCAATGGCGAGGAAAACACGGGTCGAGGATGTGCAGGCGAAGGTGCATATGCTGCGGTCTGCCGGGATACAGACCGGCATGTTTATCATGCTTGGATACGAAGGCGAGGAGCTTGAAGACCTTGAAGCGACGGTTGACCACCTTAAGAAGTCAAACCCCGATGTCTTCCTCACCACGATCGCCTACCCAATCAAAGGGACACCCTATTACAACGAGGTCGAGAGCCGGGTAGTTGATTCCATGCCGTGGGCTAAACGGACCGACCGCGATCTGACCGTGGCTGGACGACATTCTAAGCGCTTCTATTCTTTTGCAACGCGTTGGATGGTCAACGAAGTCAACCTGCATAAACTAACCATTAATTCCTACAGGCCAAAGCTGCGCAAGGTAGCGCGCGCCTACGCAAACGCACGGATCGGCAGACTTGGCATGAGATTAACTTCCAAAGAGCTAGAAAAGGCGCCAGCCGGGCGAGGTCAGATCCATATCGAGAATATGCAAAGCCGTTAAGTCTAGCCTCGGCGTGGGTTTCTGGCTCGGCTGTCCAACAAATGATCATAGAATAGATACTGTTGCGCCCAACCTGCCTTTTGAAAGTGGGATTGGAAGTAGTTTAGCACCTGGGCATAACCGGCGGCCGATGGAGACTTGCCACGTAACGTCGGCACATAGCGATCACGTGTCAATTGCCAAACATGGGTATCAACAGGGACGGCCTGGTCTTTTGCCATCGCGAATAAGCAGACGCAGTCCGCGATCTTCGGCCCCACCCCTTCAAGGCGCATCAACTCATCTCGCGCCGTCGCATAATCTAGGGTCGAAAGCTGCTCCAACCAACCATTCGGGCGTGCAGCGACCTGGCGAGCAACCTTTACTAGGTTTGCGCCACGCCACTCAAGCCCCGTTTTTGCAATCAGTTCGTCAGCATCGACTTCCGCTAGAATGCTCGCTTTAGGGAAAGAGTGCGTCAAAACTGTTCCATCCTGAGTATGTATCGGTTCCCCCCACGTATTGGCCAGGATGGCAACTGCCTTCATGATTCGCGGAATGAAGTTTGCCGTTGAGCAGATGAATGACAGCAAGCACTCTTCGGGGTCCTGTTTGACGATGCGTAAACCTGCGAACTTATCGCAAAGACTACCCAGGTAAGGGTCCGCGTCTTTCCAACTTGCGTAGACTTCTTTCAGGCCAACGTCCAGACGCAGAAACGTGTGCAAAAACGCCTCATCGCCAGGTTCTGGATAAGTTAAGTATTCAAAGCTATCGGTGCTTGCGGTCTGAGCCTCCGTTTGTCTTATACGAAGCAGCTTTCCGTCTGTTACAGCGTCCCACCAGCCGTCCTTTGTTTGCCGCCAGCGGAACATCTGGCCGTTCGTAAACGTATGCTCCAAATTTAGTTGGCCGGACGGAAGCACGAGCGCCCTGGCCCCAATGTCAGACTCGCTAGTCATGGTAATCCTCCGCTCTCTTTATATCATAAAGAGGTAAGTGTTCAGAATGAGGGTGGTGTAGGGGCGGACCCGTGTGTCCGCCCTGTCTGCCTAACGACCAGCTATTCGGCTACCGAACAGGGCGGACACACGGGTCCGCCCCTACATTCTGTTTTCTCCACTCCAAGTTTGAACACTTACATAAAGCCCTTGTTTGGCCTCCTGCCCCGGACGATGCTATAATAGCGGGGCGGCATCTCAGACAAGCCAGCCGCGCCATACGTCCAGGAGGACGACCATTGACTGTACGAACAAATCAAATGAAGATCTCGGATATTCGGTTGATGCTCAATCGGGAGCGCTACGAGGCGCTATCAGTCCGGGACCCGCTTGCGATTTCCCAGGCGGCGGAACGATACAGTGTTCTCGACACAGTAATTTCCACTTTCCCGGACAGCGAAGTAATGGACCTTTACAGGCCCTTACTTTCGGTTTCCCAGGCCGCAAAACTACTCGGTTACAAGCCAAAAGAGGTGAGGCGGCTCCTGGGTCAGGGGAAGATTTCGGGCAAGAAGGTTGGCAGCGAGTGGCGCATCCCACTCAAAGCTGTGCTTTAAAAGAGGAGGGCCTTCTCATGGCGATTGACACTACTCATTCGGCGGCCGAAAGCGCAGCCGCGCGATTCATTTCACGCAGGATAAATGAAGTTCCACCTTCCGGCATCAGGCGCTTCTTCGACATCGCAGCGACCATGTCCGATGTTATTTCGCTCGGTATAGGTGAGCCGGACTTCGTAAGCCCCGCGCCAATAGTCGAGGCAGGCGTCAAATCGCTCCAGGCAGGCCATACAAGCTATACATCCAACTCAGGTATTCTCGAGCTCCGCGAGAGGTTGTCCCGCCAGCTAGCCAACCTCTATAGTGTTGATTACGACCCAGAATCGGAGCTGCTTGTTACTGTTGGTGTGAGTGAGGCACTCCTACTCGCGCTCATGTCGATTCTAGAACCGGGTGACGAGGTCATTGTTCCAGAGCCATGTTTTGTGGCATACCAGCCAACCGTCATTTTTGGCGGCGGAGTGCCGGTTTCGGTGCCCACATATGTCGAGCAGGACTTCCAGGTCACGGTAGAAGACCTTGAGCGGGCGCGTACGCAGCGAACAAAGGCGGTCCTGCTTGGATACCCGAACAACCCTACCGGTGCTGTCCTGGAGCGTTCCAGGCTCGTTGAGATTGCCCGTTGGGCTGAAGAGCATGATCTACTCATAATCTCCGACGAAATATACGACCGCCTGGTATACGGCGTAGAGCACACCTGCTTTGCGGCTTTGGAAGGTATGCGTGACCGGACGATTCTCCTGGGAGGCTTTTCTAAGTCATACGCCATGACTGGCTGGCGCATCGGGTACGCTGCCGCCCCGGCGCCACTTCTTTCCGCAATGCGTAAGATACACCAGTATGTCATCATGTCGGCCTCAACGACCGGTCAGGAAGCAGCAATTGAGGCACTCAAAAGCGGAGAGCCTTTTGTCGCCCAGATGCGCGATGAATATGATCGGCGCAGGCGGACTATTGTAGACGGGTTCAACACGTTGGGGCTGGCCTGCTTTGAGCCAAAAGGCGCGTTTTACGCTTTCCCTTCGGTCACGAGCAGTGGCCTCGGCGATGCGGAGTTCTCTGAACGACTTCTAATGGAGGAAAAGGTGGCTATGGTGCCCGGCTCGGCATTTGGTAGGTCGGGGGTGGGACATGTCCGCGCTTCCTACGCAACGTCCTTGCCGAACATCGAAGAAGCCCTCAACAGGATCGAACGCTTCCTGAAAAAAGTCAGGTAAGGCATCGCTCGTTTGAACCTAAGGGAGACCAAGCGTCAGGGCTTCCAGGGCCAGTCGCGGGTTCACATTCTCTTGAAGTTGTATGCGCGTTTGCTCGATCAAATCAATCGCCTGTGCCGCTTGCTGAACACCAATACGCTTCGTGCTTGAAACCAAAGCCGATGACTGGTCGCTATTTGTAACGAGTTCCGGGGCGGATGCGCCAACCACAAGCACATCACGCCACCAACTCTCCCATGTATCCAGCATCTCGTAAAGTTCTACTCTTGCCTCGGTGAAAAGCTTCGCGAGGTCAGTGGCTAGACTTACCCGGTCGTTTAGAGATGCGCCTGCCAGGAGGGCAACCCTTTCGAGTGCAAGCTTGCGCCTGTCGAGGGCGTCCCGATCCTTCACCAAAGCAAGTGCGCGTCCCGGCCTTCCACCCGACAGGGCAGCCAGAAGACCCGCTTCATCAGGTGGCACATCCCATCTTTCCTCAAGAGCAACCTGTACCGCGTTGCGCGTCAGTGGCCGCAGCGCCAGATGCAAACAGCGAGACGAAATCGTTGGCAGGACAGACGACTCGCTCGGCGCGAGCAGGATCAAGACCGAGTGTGAAGGAGGCTCCTCAAGCGTCTTCAAGAGGCAATTCGAGGCTTCTTCATTGAGGCGATCTGCATCGCCAATGATGTAAACTCGGCGGCGACCGGAGTATGGTTGGAGGCCGATTGTTGCCTGCATTTCTCTCACCAGGTCTATACGAATCTCCTTCGGAGCCGCCAGCTTGCCTTTACCCCCCTCGTTGAGCGCCGCAGCCTGGACCTGCAGATCAATCTCGGCAATATCTGGATGCGCTCCCCTGGAGATTTGCCCGCATGAGCGACAGAGACCACATGGTTCAGACGGAAAAGTGCCGGTCGGCGGTTCGACCGCTTCACAATTCAAGGCCATGGCGAAGGCCAGCGCGATGGTGTGCTTGCCTACACCGGGAGGTCCGGTGATTAGGTAGGCATGAGAGATATTGCCGCTCTTCAGAGAACGCGATAACATCTCAACGGCCTTTGGATGCCCGAACACAGGCCAGCCATTGCTTGTTTGTGTGCTGTCTGTGATCATTATTTCCCTTAGCGCCTTATGGGAACCGCTTTCGGCACGACAGGAGCTACCTGCGGGCTAAGCGCGACGTTGAGACGCCTTCTCTGGTCGCTATTGAGCGCTCTGCTCCGGCCCTCTCCGTCAGCGCCTTCATCGGACATCTCGTCCTGCAGCAGCTTAACCGCTAATCGTAGCTCTGATATAGGCACCGCGGCGTGCATACACCCTTCGAGTTCCAGGTCGGGATTCTGGGTGAAAACCACCAGGCCCTTGACCGGTACATCAGCGCCGACTTGCTTGTTTAGCAGCGCAGTAGCAAGCTCCAATTGAGCAGTCACCTTACTACTTGGATCCCCTATGGCCGGTTTCACCCCGGTTATACGATCCAGGATGCCCGAGGGAGAATACCATCGGTCTGCGCCGTTGACAGGTTTACATGTAACAGGACCTGGCACATCGCTCGTAACAATTGCTATGAGTCCGGCAGGTGTCACGAGCAAGTGGTCGAGGACTCCTCCCACGAAAGGAGCGTAATGGTGTAGAGAATATTTGTCGCTAAGGGCTTTTAGCTCAGCGTTCAACAAGATTTCTGGTCGCGGTACACTCTTCAACCGACGCTGACCGGCTCGGCCCATCGTCCAGAGTGGAAGGCCGATCAGAAGAAAGGGATAGGCTACAAAAATAAGAACCGGATGCAGACCGTTCAGCATCGACAATAAGAAGGAGATGAAAATGGAAGCGAGGCCCGCCAACCAGAGGCGACGAGCCTTTCGAGCGTCCTCAGAAAAAGAGCCCGCATGCGTAAAAACATTCATGAGTAAGGGGATCCATTTGGGCATTTAACCCAGAGGTCGGGAAACCTCGGCATTGCTATTTTCTATTGCCTCAAACTGCGACGCGAGAGTGGGCAACCATGAACGACGACAATTCTTCTTCACCTCATCATACTAAGTATCGCCTTTGGTAACAACCCCATCCAGTCCTTGATCAGCCACGGCAGACGTTCCCATAAGCGCATCTTGCACTATGCTGCCTTCGGAATTGCTGTCGGCTAAGAGTCGATTGACACGCTGTAGCCATCCATATATTCCTTGATCGTCGGGAGGGCATTCAAGCGTTCGTGGAAGAAATTGTTGACAATATTGATGACGTATGCTTGCGCACCCTCTACTTCTGCTATATGGGCGTCCCCGCGCTCCTGGCGTGAGAGGCTGTCACGAAGTCGCAGCAGCGATTTCACAATCTCGGTCTCTTGTGCCCCTTCAAGCACGCCAACTACCGATAGGATCAGGGAGTCTGCCTGTTCGATGACACTTCGCAGGGGAATTGTGGAGCCTTCAGCACAAGCCTCATCCAGGGTACGTATCAGCGACCAGACCTGATAGAGTACCGTCGCAGGCTCGTCGAATAGCTCCCGTATGAATACTGCCTCCCCGTAGCGCCCGGTCAGTCGGAAAATGTTATACATCCTCTTGGCAGCTTTACCGTAGTTGACATCTTTCTGTATATATTTACGTACTTCGCTCTCCAACTGGGCCACATACCGATCTAGAGCATCAGATGAGACCTGCCGCACGAGCTTCGAGAAGATGGGGATTGCTTCTGCCTCCAGATAAACCTCCTGGAAGTAGGCGTCAAGATAACCGTCCAGGGGAATTATAGTGCCGTCGGGCGCTTCCCAGGTGACATCAAGCATATTGCTCGCATTGGAGAGCTTACCACGCACCGGGTCCGCTACTATCCAGTCGAGCTTGCACCATCCCGGGTCATTTGCCGCGTCGTCCCAAGTGAGAGTGGTCGTGTCGCCGTTGGGTAGGATAAGTTCAATCAGTTGAGCGTTAATGTCCCCAGGAAGCCAGGAAATAGGATCACCTTTATGCTTTTTCTTGCCGCGTCGTTCACAATCAATGGGGAATGAGCCGAACATCACCTCAACAAGCCGGTAGCTCGGTCCCTTTTCACTGCTCAAAGCTTTCTCGCGCAGGAGGTCCGCTAGGATAGAGCATGCTTGCTCACGGCTCTCGGCAATTATATTCACTCGCTCAAAAAAGTCGCAGTCACCGGGATAGGTCTGTATTTTCGATTGGGCAGCGGACCCTGAGAGGGCAAGCGCCGACTCGACCACACCGGGTCTGTCTTCAATCCCTACGATCTGGCCGATTCGGCGGAAATAATCAAGCTCGGCAGGGGAGAAGTCAAGCATCGAAACTTTGTGGCCGAAGACGCCACTCTGTGCATCAACAACTATGTCCGAGCCTGATTGGGTAGCTGCTATTGCAGTGAGCCACTGAAGCGCCTCTGCCTCGTCAAGCTCTACGCCTAATCGGTTAGCAGATTCGATTATCCGCGCCAGTTCGTCGCCGGGTGCTCCCGCCATATTGGTGGACATCCCTTCCCCTCCCTAAGAATCAGTTTTCCATTACCGAGAATTATTTCCTGCATGCGAATGGGGCACCAGGGTGCGCGCTACTTGCCAAGCACGCCGATGCCCCTTATTCTATAGGGACAGCGTTGGTCATCTTCAATGCAATGTCCAGTTAAGAATTATGAGCCTTGAGAAAGATAACAGTTTAGGTAAGGTGCGCTCTGCTTCAGTCTAACACAAGCTATAAGGACAGGCAATTTGCGGATCAGAGCAGAATTGATCTTAGCGTGATCATTGTTAGCTGGAACGTTGCCGGTCTTTTGCATGACTGCCTGCAAGCTGTTTTTTCCCCCGAAGTTATGGGACATCTCTGCTTGGAAGTAATTGTTGTTGACAACGCATCAGTGGACGACAGTGTCCGCGTCGCGCAGAGCCATCAGGGGGTGCGGGTGGTGCATAGTAAGAGGAACTTCGGTTATGGAAGGGCAAACAACATCGGGTTCAGACTTGCGCATGGAAAATACTTGCTTGTGCTAAACCCTGACACCGTGCCGTTACCTGGAAGTCTCGCCGCTCTCGTCTCATTCGCTGAACATGACCCCAGGGCAGCTATTGTCGCTCCACGCCTCTTAAACCCAAATGGAACCGTGCAACGCTCGGCGTTTCGCTTCCCGACACTGCTGATGGCCCTTATCGATCTTTTCCCACCGCCGAAGTTAATTCCCGGCAGGCTGCGAGAACGGCTGATCAAGTCTACAGTAAATGGCCGATATCCAAATGAACTAAAGTCGCAACGACCAATTCGCATCGACCACCCACTGGGAGCAGTAATGCTCTTACGGCGGGAGGCAGTTGAGCAACTCGGCGGATTCGATGAACAGTTGTTCATGTATTCAGAAGAAGTAGACCTCGCCCTGCGCTTCAAGAGGTCAGGTTGGGAATGCTGGCAAGTCCCCGCCGCTCGTGTAGTACACCTGGGTGGACAAAGCACGAAGCAGATGCCTGACCGGATGTTTCGTGAGCTATGGCGATCTCGATTATATATTTATGAGAAACATCGCAGTCTGGTCTCCGGCCTTGCATTACGGGTGCTGCTTATGGTTGCACAGATAAAGGAATTGTTTGTCTCCTTTGTTCAGCACGTGTTCTCAAGACAAAGCAGGAACGAAGCGGACGCCAGGCGAAAACGAGCTTCATCGATATTGCGTCTGGCACTTGGATTACGTACATGACAGCACAGGCTGGCCTTACGCTGATCGCGCTTGCGTGGCGCGAGTCAGACCACCTCGAAGCCTGCTTCAGAAGCCTTTCTGGGCTGAAGGCACGAACCAACGCAAGCACCCTTATTGTGCTGGATGCCGATGCTGACAGAATAACGCGGGTGATCGCTCACCGTATAGCCGACCATGTCACCGAATTACCTTTCACTAGCTTCTCCAAGCAACGCAACAACGCACTCAACTCGGCTGAAACGGAGTGGGTATTTTTCATAGATGCAGACGAGCGCTGCACTCTTCCTCTCGCGGTGGAAATCGAGCGGTTGATCTCGGTCTCGTCGCACAATGCATACCGTGTACCGAGGCGGAATATATTGTTTGGGCGAGAGGTCAGGCACACAGGTTGGTGGCCCGATTACCAGGTGCGCCTTCTGCGACGTGAGTATTGCCGCTACGACGAAGCGATACGCGTTCACGAGCGCCCCACCGTGAGAGGTTCTACGGGAACGTTAAGCTCTCCATTAATTCACTACAACTACGAGAGTTGGTCTCAGTTTGCAGAGAAGCAAAGGGCATATGCCCGTCTGGAAGCAGAAGCTCTATGGTTGGCGGGTCGCCGGTCAAGGCCGCGCAGTATGATCGGGCAGCCTTTGAGGGAGCTAAAGCGGCGCTTGATAGACTATCAAGGCTACAAGGACGGCGCACTCGGTTTGGCGCTTTCAGCGGCAATGGCTTTGTACAGCCTGGAAGTACAAAGACAGCTTTTGATGTTGCAGGGCAAGAGCCGTGATTAGTTTTGGCCTTTCCACACCTTTTCCACAAGTTGACATGCCGCCGGTCCGGGTCTAACATTCACCTCGTCGGTTCCTCCAGGTGACGGTCTCGAAGTAAAAAGCGAGGTTAGTGGTGGCAGAAGCGGCCCAGGCGAAGTTAAGCAAACACGCTCGGCAGCGAGGAGCGCAAAGCAACATGTGTGAGCGCGACGTAGACCTCGTTCGCAGGTATGGTGTCCTCGAGCACCGCACAGGCGTCCGGTTCTATTTCGTGCGCAAGCAGGAAGTTGAGCGCTACCGAACAATCGAGCCGCGTTTGGCAAGACTTCACGGTATCGTGTTGGTATTATCGCAAGATAACACAGTCATCACGCTCTATCGAAACCGCAAGGCCCTGAAGGACATAAGGCGCAAGTCTAAAATCCGTATAGGGTGGGCAGCTTAGGCACTCACGCACCAGGACCGACAGATAGGGCTTGCTGAAATAGCAGGCCCTATTTCCTTTCCGGCTTTGTCAATCAAGACCAACCAGCCCTACCTGCTCCTCTTTCTTTCGAGCCACAAATCCCCATACGAACCAGAAGAACGCAAAAATCTCCAGCGCGAAGGGGCCGTATCCCAGGTAGCCCAGGAGCGGCATCTCGAAAACCTTCAGGAAGCCTACGAACGGAACCGTGTAGTACCACCTGGGGAACGCCCAGTAGTTCCAGAACTCCCACAGGATTCCGCAAATATGTCCGGCTATATAGAGCGCGATGGGGAGCCTCCAAGCGCCCTTACTGATAGCGCCCAGAATCGACGGCATACCACGCAAGTAGTTAATGGGGTCGAGTACAAAGAAAAGGAAACCCCAGACGAGCGGGAAAAAGTAAAGTGGCCAGATCATCGGTAGCACGAAACTCATAACGCCCACAGCTATGAGTGAGGGGGCTACCCAACCTGGAAGCCGTACTTTGGAGTCGAACTTCATGTTGCGAATGAAACTTGTACCCTTGATCCAGGCGGCGGTCTCCCAGATGGCAGGAATTACGGTACTGAAGAAGACCCAGGAGATGAGGGTTGCCCACCACTCGGGTATGTCATAGGGCCGCTCATAATGCCAGTTTTGAACCACCTTGTTGACCCACTCAAATCCCCACCAGAGTGTGCCGGATAAAGGAAGCATAGAGAGGAAGACTTTGGGCTGTGAAACAACGAGTGATACGCCGTCACGCCGGAAGATAAGGGCATCGAGGGCAAATATGTAACCAAACCATACAGCCGCGAACCAGTAATCTG
>JBBRVL010000045.1:0-15521 GCA_038246925.1 Chloroflexia bacterium | reverse complement strand
CGCAGCTCGTGCGCCACGTCACCCAGCAATTCAACGCGCCGCCGCTCCGTAGCCTCCAGCGACTCGGCCATCTCGTTGAAGCTGTGGGTCAGCTGGGCCAGCTCATCGTCAGCCTCGGAAGGCACTATGCCGACTCTCTCGGCATAGTGCCCGGCGGCTATGCGTCGCGTGGCGCCGGCTATGCGCCGCACCCGCGCGACGATGCGGTCGGAGATGAAGAGGCTGGCGAGCACGGCCACAAGCGTAGCCGCCACTGTGGCAAGTAGCACAGCCTGGGTCACCGAGGTCTGAAAGGCCGCTTGCAGGGTGGTGCCGGAGAAGTCGGTCCCTGGGAGCATACCTCCAGGGGGCATACCTCCGGAGTGCACCCCACCCGGTCCCATCATCTGCGCCATGTGGTCTTCGAAGAAACGGGGGGCAACCAGGCCGGTGACAAGCAGGGAGGTCAGGGACCCCACCGCTATCACTAGCAGGAAGGCCGCCAGAAGCTTGGCTCGTAAGCTCGAACGTAGCCAGTGCATCACGGTTGTGAGCCAGGGCCTCGGCCTGCGTCAACGCCCGGGCCTGGATTTGGACCCGATGGGGGCGAGGGCGAAGGCGAAGGCGAAGGCGAAGACGAAGGCGTGGACGCCATGAAGCGGTAACCCACGCCGCGCACAGTCTCGATGTAGCGCGGCTCCGCCGGGTCGTCGTCCAGCTTCTTGCGCAAGTGGGTCACGCGCACGTCCACCACGTGGTCGCCGTAATATTCGTCACCCCAGACTCGCCGCAGCAACTGATCACGCGTAAAGACCCTGCCGGGCTGCGAAGCCAGCATTGCGAGCAAGCCGAATTCGCGCGGCGTGAGGTGCACCGGCTGCCCGCCTTTGATCACTTCGTGGCGGCCTTCGTCAATCGTCAGCTCTCCAAAGACCAGCGGTGGCGGCAGGTCGGGCAGGCCACTCGCACCACCCGTACCAGGAGCCACACCAGCCACTGGTGGCCTGCCCGACCTTCCACCGTCCCCAATTGCCACAGGGGTGCCACCCGCACCCGTAAACCCGGCCCGTGGCGATTGCACCCGGCGCAGCATCGCCTTGACGCGGGCAACCAGCTCTCTTGGGCTGAAAGGCTTGGTGAGGTAATCGTCAGCGCCCACCGCCAGGCCGATGATCTTATCTATCTCCTCCGAGCGGGCGGTGAGCATGAGCACGTAGGCGTCGGAGAACTGGCGCAACCTGCGGCACACCTCAACGCCGTCCAGGCCGGGGAGCATGACGTCGAGCACCACCACGTCGGGACGCTCCGCACCCGCCATCTCGAGCGCGGTGATGCCATCATAGGCCACCAACACCTCAAGCCCTTCGGCGAGCAGATAGCCCTTGACAAGCTCCGCAAGCTTGCGTTCGTCATCGACCACGAGCACTTTGGGCACAAGGGGCACAGGCGGCGAGCTACCGGGGGCGTGGGCCTCGCCGGCGTTTACGCCCTCGCTCATACCGCTGTATGATTGTTCCTGCTCTCCTGACCGCATCGCCCTCTCCTCCGGTGGTCTTGTGAACTCCATTCTACGCCAGCGATCGTATAGCCGCAACAGCACATGGCCCCGGGGAGATTCATCCTCAGCCAATTCTCAGCGACCACTCAGGGCAGACTCAGCCAAAACTACTATCCTTACATAGGAGCCCCTGACCGAAACGGGGTAAGGCAGCCTTCCCGGCGACTGGCCCAAAGCTCGCCTAAAGCCTCACGGGCGGCGCCGAACGGGCGCTGGTTGGTAAATAAAGCGGTCTACGATCCCGAAAGGACATGCACATGCACTCTCCGCTATACCGCCCGACAGGCTCGCTCGGAAGCGCGTCGCTCGAAACGAACGGGGGCGGGCAGGTGGATGGCACGAGCGCCTACTTCGGCCAAGGCACCGCGGCTGGCTCTGGTGTGCCAGGTGTCGCGGGCGTCTCTGGCGTTTCGTCCGATCCAGGCATCCCGGTAGCGGGTATGCAACGCCGCCTCCAATCGTTAGTGGAGAGCTCAGGATAGATGTGGCCGGCCACGAGGTGCTATGGCGTGGCGCGCTATCATAGCCTCCGCCGCCTCGACCATCACGCGCCCATGCTCTGCCATGTTTTGCCCCTCAGCCAGCATAGACTTGCCGTCCGCGTCCAACGCATTCAGTTTCGATGCGCTCACCCGGGGTGTGATGGTAGGGATGTCTGATGTAGGCCGGACGAGTACAACGTGGCGATTCCCCATGAGTGTGACAAGTACCGGTACCAAAGCACCCATGTACCTCATAGGTACCTGTTTGCCTCTCTACCTCTCAACCTCTCTACCTCTCAACCTCTCTACCCCTCAGCGACCTCTCAGCCCCGATTCAGGGTGGCTTCAGTAACCCACCTTACAATGCATCATGACATATGGAGAGGCACCTGGTTACGGTTGCGGCAGCTTCCATCTTTCGGAATCCAGGCCAGTCTCTCGGCAATACCCTCTATTTGGAATGCTTTGGAACGCTCATCGGAGGAGAAACTACAATGGCACGCTCACAAGGTCTGGTTACACAAGGCGTGCGGCTAGCACAGGTTCACAAGACCGCCAGCCACGTGGAAATAACGAAAGCAATCCTGAACGACCTCTTTGGCCCGGCGCAGGAGCGCTCGTTCTGCGTGCGCCTGTGGGACGGCACGCAGGAAGGGCCGGCTACAGCGCACGGGGAGTCACCAGCTTTCACGCTTGTACTGCGCCGGCCCGGAGCCTTGCGCCGTATGCTCCTCCCTCCATCGGAACTGGCTCTTGGCGAAGCCTACCTGCGCGACGACTTCGATATCGAAGGGGAGATGGAGGCCGCAACCAGCCTCGGGGGTAACCGCGCCGGGAAGATGCAATCGCTTTTGAGTCTCGCTCGCTTGGCGATGAAACTACGAGCGTTACCGGCGGATGATCTGCCGGACGCTGCTGCCCGCACACGTAGCCCCTCACGACCGGTAAGCGGACGGCTGCACAGTCGCAGCAGGGATTCCGCAGCGGTGCGCTCCCATTACGACATGGGCAACGATTTCTACGCGCTCTGGCTTGACAGCCGCATGGTCTACTCTGGCGCCTATTACGAAGGGGGAGCCGAAGACATAGACAGCGCACAGCAGGCCAAACTCGAATACATTTGCCGCAAGCTGCGCTTGAAACGTGGTGAGCGCCTCCTGGATATCGGCTGTGGATGGGGCGGTCTGGTGCTGTATGCAGCAGAACATTATGGCGTCGAAGCCATAGGTATAACCCTCAGCAAACCACAGGCCGAATTAGCCCGCAGCCGCATAAAGGCTGCGGGTCTGGCTGACATATGCCGCATAGAGGTATGTGACTATAGAGACATGCCCGCCGGCACCACCTTCGATAAGGTGGTCAGCGTTGACATGTTCGAGCACGTAGGACGTACTAGACTGCCCCTCTATTTCGTGCAGGCGTACCGGCTCACCCGGCCCGGTGGTCTATTCCTCAACCACGGCATCGTTGAGTTATCACACGGTAAGGCAGGCGGCGTTGCGGCCTGGGCCATACGCAAGATATGGCGACCCGGTGAGTTTATCGGGAGATACGTCCTTCCAGATGGAGAGCTGGTCACCACTGGCGACGTCGTCCAACTCGGAGAGATGGCAGGCTTCGAGACGCGCGATGTTGAGAGCTTGCGAGAACATTGCGCTCAGACATTTCGCCACTGGGTGTGGCGGTTAGAGGCGAACCATGAAGAGGCGGTCAGTGTGGTGGGCGAAAAGACCTATCGCGTCTGGCGAATGTATATGGCGGCCTGCGCGGGGGCGTTTGCCAAGGGAAGGATAGGGATCGTACAGGCCCTGTTTGCGAAGCCTACCCCAGATGGGTCTTGCGAGTTGCCGCTGAACCGTAACGACCTGTATAACAGACCCCTTATTCAACACTAGACCTCTAGATATTGAGTGCTAGAAAGGAGATCAAAATGCGTACTTTCATTCAGAGTAGAACAGGCCTGGTGCTGATAGCTTTCCTGGCTATCGCAGGCTTCTTCTTGGTCACTGAGCACACGGCTCACCTGTTAGGTCTATGGCCCTTCGCATTTCTATTCCTTTGCATGGGGATGCATCTCTTCATGCACGGAGGTCATGGAGGTCATGGAGGTCATAGCGAAGGCGGGGGGCATGGAGATACAGGCACCGATGCAGGGCACAGCAGGGAGAGAGGGCGTGAAGCCGATCAAGGGTATCAAGGGTATCAAGAGCCTTCGGGACATATAACCGGGGCAAATAAGCTGGATAAAACCCAGGGTGGGGGAGTGTCATGACCACAGAACCCCCCGCATATGGCCTGTGGCCGCTGGTCATCATTAACGCGGCGGTCTTTATCATCTTCGCCTTCAGCTTCACACGTCCCCGCACCGGGCGTGATTGGAGATCGTTCGGTGCGTTCGCGGCCTTCATGGTGGCGTTGTTCACGGAGATGTACGGCTTTCCTCTAACAATCTACCTCCTCTCCGGCTGGTTGGGCAGCACATACCCCAGCTTGGACGTGCTGTCGCACAACAGCGGGCATCTTTGGGAGACCCTGTTCGGCTGGAAAGGCGATCCCCATCTGAATCCGCTGCACCTGCTCAGCAACGTGCTTATAGGCGGAGGGTTCATACTCCTAGCAACTGCCTGGGATGTGCTGTACAAGGCGCAGAGCACTAAGAGGCTTGCCACAACCGGACCATACAAATATGTGCGCCACCCACAGTACGTCGGCTTCATCCTAATCCTCGGGGGTTTCTTGCTACAGTGGCCGACGCTGCTCACGCTACTGATGTTTCCTGTTCTCGTAGCGATGTACACGCGCCTTGCCCGGCGAGAGGAGCAGGAAGTTACCGGCAGGTTCGGCAGCGAATATACAAGCTATGCGCAACACACGCCCGCTTTCTTCCCTAAATGGGGGAGTAAGCAGCAGGAGAGCCCCAAGATAGAGGCGCATTCGCCTCTACCACCTGGAGAATGAGCAAGAATATACAAGCGGCTATCCGGTGCCGATATGCAGGCATATTGGCGCTGACAACTTCTACTTTCTAACAGCAAGACAGTATCATATAGACTATGGAGAAGGCTGCGACTAAGCCAGCGAGTTGCATGAGAAGAGCGAATCCTTTCTTGACTGCGGCTGGTCGCTATACGCCTCGGTGGCTTACCCCGTTTGTGACCGCCTTAGGTTTGCCGGTCCCCTTTTCCGCTTAACTACCCGTCCCAGTCTGTTAGGGTGGTGGACAGGACGATCAGCTTTGCGCTAGCTTGGTCTGTATGCCCGACCCAGATCTTCTGCTGCAGGGGCTTCTGCTTGTCGCCATTATGCTCATCGGCGGCGGTACCCACGGTCCTAGTCGCCACATGCCGTCCGGTGGCCCCGGTGGCTACACACCGCACATAGAACACAGAGTGCTACAATCATGACACAGGCATGACACAGGCATGACACAGGCATGACACAGGCATGACCATGACACCCGGCCTCCGCAAGTTCGTGCTCACCGCGCATATTATTTGCTCGGTTGGCTGGCTCGGCGCGGTCGTTGCTTTCCTGGCTATCACCGTCGCCGGTCTGAGCAGCCAGGACGCTCAGATGGAGCGTGCCGTCTATCTCGTGGCGGAACCGATCACCTGGTTCGTGATCGTCCCGTTGTGCCTCGCCTCGCTGCTAACCGGTATTGTCCAGTCACTCGGCACCCAGTGGGGGTCGTTTTCAAACTCCTACTGACCGTCCTTGCGACCGCCGTCTTGCTGCAGTACACGCAGACAGTAATCTACTTCGCAGGCGCAGCGGGCGCAGCGGGCGCAGCGGCAGAGACGGACAGTGCCTATCTCGGCGGGCTGCCGAGCTATCTCCTTCACTCTGGTGGCGGCCTGTTGGTATTGCTTGTGACCACGACGCTGTCGGTGTACAAGCCGCGGGGCATGACCCCGTACGGGCAGCGTAAGAAGCATGAGCAGCATAAGAAGCACGAGCAGCGCCAGGAGTCGCGGCCTTAGATGCTGCGACTCCTGGCTGCTCGGCATTGACCAAGCGAACCCTGTAAGTGGTTCCACTGATCGCCCCTCGGTCCCGCAGACGGATTGACGGTACGGCCCAAACAAACTATACTCTCATAGTAGATAGCTGAGCCACCAAGCTGCGGGGCCGGTAGAGGATAATGTTCAAAGGGCAGAAGACTAGCTGACGTCCACTGCACGGAGTGGGATAATAAGTATGTATACACAGCCAGTGAGGCTGGGAGGATCGCGGTGAGCAACAAAACAGGGGCCCGCCCGCCCCCACAGAAGAGGGCTGGGCAGAACCAGAAGCAGAACCAGCCACAATCGAAAATAGCCATAGGCAACATGCAACCGGCGGCTACTTCGGACGCCAAGCGTGAAGCTCGGACGCAGCGGCAAGCGGCGGCACGCGCGGCCTCTGATCGCCGCAGGCGGGCGGCCTCCATGCGCAGGCTTGGGCTGCTTGCCGTTCTGTTCCTGGTTGTTGCCGGTGGAGGGCTGGCCTTCTATCTGAACGAGGCGAACAAGCCTGGTCAGTCGGTGGCCCAGCAGCCGAGCCCGCACCTCCAGAAGGTCGAGGACCCACATTCGTATTCCACCGACCCCCCGACTTCGGGGCCGCACCTTGCTGACACGGCACCCTGGGGGGTGAGCGCCACCGTCATAACCAAAGAGCTGCAAGTACACAACCTGGAGGATGGGGGCGTCATCATCAACTATCGCCCCGACCTGGACAAGGCGACGGTAGACCGGCTGGCTGAACTCGCCAGGAGTTACGATACCGCCGTCTTGATGTCGCCCTACCCCGACCTTTCCCACCAGATCGTGGTGACTGCCTGGAACCGCGTGGACCGTCTGGAAGCGCTCGATGAGGCGCGCATCAGGCGCTTTGTCGATGAGTACCGGGGAAAAGACCGTCACAGGGAAAGTGGGAGCTGAGCTGCACATACACTCGAGCGATTGATCGATTGATCCCCACCGGGCTATAATGGCTTAGAGGCAACAAGGGCAAGAGGAGGGCAAATGCCACAACGCTGGTCAGCATACGAAAGGATGAGCCGCCCAGAGAGCAGCTTACGGAAACTCTTGGGTGAGCTTGAAGTTGAGATAATGGAGCATATGTGGCAGCGAGGCGAGGCGACCGTTCGCGACATAGCCACAGTTATACAGGCGAAGCGCCAGGTGGCCTACACGACGATCATGACCGTCATGGTACATCTGGCCGAGAAAGGGCTACTCTCACGCACTCCTCTTGACAAAAAGACCCACTTATACAGCGTGGCGTTGACGGAGGCACAGTTCCTCGCCCGCGCCAGCCAGAGCATGGTGGACATCCTGGTTGCGGACTTCGGGGACCTCGCCCTGGCGCAATTCCTCGAAGCTGTCGAGCAAGTAGACCCTCGGCGCCTTGAAGAGATGCGCAAGCGATTGGAGGAGTCGAGGGCACAAGTGCCCGGGGAGGAAGGCCAGTGAGCGCGAGCCGGTACTTCCGACGCCTGCTGGCTGTGGCGGGGGCCACCACGACGCTTTTCCTGGCCGCAGTCGTGAGCCCCCTTATAGTCGCCAGGCTACTGACCGGCGACTTTGGCGCGGATCAAGGCGACTTCCTCGTTTGTCTCTTCATACCGACCTCCGCCGACTGGCCTTCACATCTGCTGAGTTATTCCCTGGCCGGCCTGCTGTCAGCGAGCATGCTCGCGGGGGTGACCTCCCTTGTGAGGCAGTGGTACAGGACCCGCCGCGTCGTGGGCATGCTCCTGAAGTTGCGAGGTGCCTCTAGCATGCCCGGATTGGGGTCCGGCAGCCTCGCGAAGCTGGATACGCGCATAGACTTCATCAGCCTGGACCGGCCTGTGGCCTTCTGCTATGGTTGGCTGCGGCCCCGCATCTGCTTATCGAGAGGCGCTATCTCCGGTTTGAACGAACGGGAAGTCGAGGCGCTGCTCCTTCACGAGAGCCACCACGTTCTCTGCCGCGACCCGCTGAAGAGCGCGGTGGCCCGCGTCGTCGCCAGCGCGTTTTTCTTCCTACCTGTCATCGCTGCTCTCAAGGCGCAATACCTGCTAGCAAAGGAGATCGAGGCTGACGAATATGCGCTAGGCGTGCAGGGAAGCGACAGACCTCTGTTGGGTGCACTTTACAAATTACTCCTTCGGCAGGCGCAGCCCGAGGCCGGGGGCTTGGCGATTGCCGGGGCAGCCGAGGCGATCAACCAGAGGCTTGATTATCTGTTGGATAAGCGGGTGCCCTCCGGACCGCGTCTACCTGCCATCTTTGTTAGCTCTTTCATGATTACTGCTACAAGCACGCTCCTAGCGCTCACGACGTGGGCAGCCACGGCCAGCGCCTTCTGGCACCAAGCGCATTCTGGCCTCGGGGGCTGTTGATACTGGCTATCGAGTCCATCCAAAGCTAGAGTAGACTCCATAACAATATAACAATAGTGCAACCTACCGACCGATGGGGCATATGCTGGTCGTACGGTCTACCGCGGCCTTGATCACCACCCCGCCTCTTGTGATTCGCAGAACTACTATGCTATAATCGGAGATATTGGGCAGGCACCTTGGACTACTGGTTTGTGAGCGAACTCCGCCAGGCCCAGGCTCCCATAATCTCCCATAATAAGGTAGAGATGCGCATAAAAGTCTATTCCAAGCCCGGCTGCCACCTGTGCGAGGAGGTTCTCCGGATCCTAGATCGTATCACGCCTCAATACGACCTCCAGGTGGAGGAGATCAACATCCTCGAAGATGTCGAGCTTTACAACGCGTACAAAGAGCTTATACCTGTTGTGGAAGCCGGCGACGGCAGGCTCGGCAGCTTAGGCAGGCTCGTCGCCCCCATAGACGAAGCTGAGCTGCGCGTTTACCTCGAGATAGCACGAAGGACGCCCCTTCCGCAAGGTATTACTCTGCCGCTGGAGCATGAGCCTCGCATGGACCGTATGGCGACCTATATTAGTCGTCACTGGCTGCGATTGGTCTCTATCTCACTCGCTATCTTCGTGGGGTTGCCCTGGCTCGCCCCCATCTTCGCGGCGCTCGGCTGGTGGAACCTGGCCGACCCGATATATACAGCTTACGCTGTCACCTGACACCAGCTACCGGAGCGCGCCGGGAGCGTGTTTGGCTACCAGGTCGCCTTCTGCTGGCGCAACACCGCAATATATGGAGGGTTGGTCTGCTTCGGCGTCTTGTATAGTATGGCCCGTGACCGTGACATCCTGTGGCTGAGGTGGGTGAAGAAGCCTATTGGGCTGCGCGGCCTTTTGCTCTTTCTGGCGCCAATGGCGTTTGACGGCTTCAGCCATATCTTCGGGCTGCGCGATATGAGTGAAAACGTCAACATGGACATGTGGTACGGCTCGCTCTTCTCCGGCTCCCAGGTCTTCTCGTTCAACTGGTGGCTGCGGATATTCACTGGCTCGTTGGCGGCGCTGGGCTTCGTGCGGTTCGCCTACCCACGCTTTGACAAGGCGATGGAGCAGTCGGAAGTTATGCGCATGGCTTACCGGCAATCCTCAGTGAGTTACGCGCAACAACCGAGCGCAGTCGATAAGCAGGGAACTGAATGCTCGGTTTAGGGAATGCGGGCCTCGATGAAAGGACACGTTTCCACACAAGGGTCTTCATGAAAGGGGAAAATCTATGGTAGAAGCGCCGTCCCTCTTTATCGCACTGCTCGCGGGTATAGTCTCGTTCTTATCTCCGTGCGTGCTGCCGCTCGTCCCGGCTTACATAGGCTATATGAGCGGTTCCACCCTCGCTGCTGCGCGAGGTGGCTCTGTGGGCATGAGCAGCGCGGGTGCTACGTCCATGCCCACCGGTTCCACCGTCCCCACCTTTCGTGCTGCTCCCCCCATCGCGCAACGCTGGATTGTGATGGTGCACGCCCTGCTGTTCGTGCTTGGCCTCACCGTCGTCTTCGTTGTAGTCATAGGCGGGCTTGCTGGTACGTTCAGCTACTTGCTGAAAGAGAAGAAGCTGATCCTGCAGCAGGTGATGGGTCTGCTTCTCGTGATCTTCGGCCTCCACACTATCGGGGCCATCAATGTGCCGTTCCTCAACTATACCCGCCGCCTCGATATGCGCCCCGCCGAGAACCTCGGCTATCTGCGGTCGTTCCTGATCGGCGCGGCGTTCGGTATAGGGTGGACACCCTGCGTTGGGCCGACCCTTGGAGCTATTTTCACGCTGGCGCTGAACGGTGAGGAGGGGCAAGCCTTCCTGCCCGCGCTCGCCTATTCTCTCGGGCTTGGTATACCTTTCTTGCTGACGGCCCTGGCTATGGGGCGAGTATCATCGGGGCTGAAAAAGCTCACCCGCCGCAGCTACTCCCTGCGCGTCGGCAACCGGACCCTGATCAGGGAGGTCAACGTGGTATCGCTGGTGAGCGGGCTCCTCCTGATGATAATGGGCCTGCTCGTTTTCACCAATTCCCTGACTATCCTGACCACATTCGCACCGAATTTCGGTGTGTAGGCTCGCATGAGGGTCACACGTACACCGCCCGCTTCCTGCCCACTAGCTATAAAGGTGGAGGGTAGCCCAGGCACACCACACGGCAAACGGAGCAAACGGAGCAAGTAGGAGGGGTAATCTTGAACGATATGGACAATAACGATGCTAAGAACGCCACGAACGCTACGAACGCTACGTTCGCTACTGATACGGCGACAGGCGGTTTTGAGAGCGAGATACAGACCGGGGGTCGCAGCTCTGGAGACACCGGCAACAACGCCAACAGCAATAGAGACAGCAGGGGCGGTCCGCCATTGCTACAAAGGGTGAGCCGCACCGGCCGGGCAGCGTGGTTCTCTGCGGGAGCGCTGCTCGCGGCCATCGCCGTTGGCCTATCGTTCTGGGCAGGCGGTCAAGGCATCCAGTACTTATCTACACCCGGCCAGGGGCACGTCCACACGGCTATCGGGCTGCCGGTGCCCAATTCGACATCTCCAGCTTTATGGCTCGGCACGCACGATGGCCTCTACTTGAAAGAGCTAACTCCGGACGGTCCAAAGGGTTGGAGAAAGGTGAACGACCCGCTTAGCTCTACGGATGTAATGGCTGTGAGCTCGGCACTACGCCCCGGCAGCCCGATCTATGCCGCCGGGCATAACATCGGGGTGCAGCGCTCCGACGACGGGGGCGCAAAGTGGCGACAGGTCATGCCCGGCGCACCGGCGCGAGACGTGCACGCGCTCGCTGTCGATACGACCGATCCCGACCGTCTGTACATCTGGGCTGAGGTCGCGGGGCTCTTCACTAGCTCAAACGGCGGGGCCACCTGGGAGACCCTGGGGGGAGGTAAGGGGCTCAGCGGCCCTATGAAGGTAACAACCCTGGCGGTTGGAGGGGGCACCGACATCGACACCGAGAGTCCGACTTTATACGCAGGTACGAACCTCGGCCTGTTCGTCTCGCGAGACGAAGGCCAAAACTGGACGCCCTCGCCGGGCGAAGCTGGTGAGCAGCCGGTTTACTCACTGTTGGTGCTGGGCGGCTCGCAAGGGCAAGCCCCCGAGATATACGTTGGTACCGCCACAGGCGTGTTGCACAGCTCCGATGGTGGCAGCCGCTGGGAGCGGTTGCAGAATGCCGCGAGCCTGGGAGGCATAGGCGGGTTTGCTATCGACTCCAGCGGGGCGTCGCAAGGCCGGTTGCTGGCGGTCAATGCTGCCGCCGAAGTATTTACAAGTGACGACCAGGGGCAAAGCTGGCGACATCTTCCCTAGACCTGCTGCATGGCGCCGCGCTCCTAAAACGTTCCCGATATAGCCAACCCTCAGGTGGTCAGGATTGAATTGAGCAGCCAGGCAGCCACCGCAACCATCACCCAAGAGACCATAGTGTAGACCGTCGCAGTTCTCAGGCCGAACAGCTTCTTGATGTCGATTACGAGGCCCGGCGGCGCTGCACACACCGCCAGCATGAACGCGAAGGCGACCCCTTCCAGGCCCCTGGTCTGCAGTGCCGCGATGATAGGGGCATCTGGCCCCGGCGCGAGCATGGACAAGGTGCCTATTACCGGCCCGGATAGATAGTATAGCGGAGCCTCAAGTCCGGGAGCCAACAGCGCGTAAGTATCGCCGGTGAGACCTATCAGGGCTCCTGCCAGCACTGCCCCCAGCGTAACATCGTTGATACTTTGATCAAAACGCTGTTTGAGTGCACGCCACCAATCAGCAGCCGCGGAGGGTCTGGGACCGGTAAATTCGCGGGAAACGGTCGGCGCTGCGGTTTCCTGGCTCGACTTGGCGGGTACAATAAGTGGCACTACCGCAGCCAGCACTGAGGCCAAGACGAGGGCGGCACCGATACGCAGGAGGGATAGCGGCCAACTGAGGGCAGCCGTCATTAGAAGAGCTACCCATGACAGCGACCTAGAGGATACCCCGAGCCAGATGTAGAGCCGAAACGAGAGTGGGGGCGGGCTCAGCGGGCGGCCTGACAAGTACCACCAAAGTCGATGTAAAAGACCGGCATGTGCTGGTGCCAATCCTTCGCCTGAGATATTAAGCCTCAACCGGCGTACTAAGGCTACCTCTGCTGTCGCCCCAAGAGCGATCGCTATAAGATAGACCGGGCCAAACCAGAAGATATAGTCGCGTAGCTTGATCAGGACAACAGGCAGGTCCACCTATCTGGCGATTGCCCGGCTAACCGCGGTCCGCGGACAGGCACTCTTAGTTGGCGCAACCGCTCCGCCTGATACAAACCGCGCGTAGACCCCCGCCCAGTATGAGGCTGATGATGCTTCAAAAGCTAGAAAGGCCGGTGATGCTGGTCGGGTTGGTGAGTGTAACCTGGTCAATTGGGCTGCCGCGAACGGTACGCATACCAGGCGATTACCGCAAGGTACCCAACTGCAGCGGCAAGGAACGCTGCCAACCAATGGAAGGGGTGCACAAACCGCGCAAGTAGGCCTTCCGCGGCGAGATAGCCAAATATGAAAGTGGTGAAAGCAGAGAACACCCCCACCATCTCCCGCTCCCCGTTGTGAGCGCGGCCTCTTCGATTCTTAGGCATAATATTCACCCGTCAGCTACAGAGCGCGATTCTCAATACAAATGGATACGCGGACACCCGGTACTAGGGGCCAACGATCGTAGCCAGATGCCGGTCCATCATGTTGCCGGGGATACCGCCCAATTGGACTGCTTTGATGAGGCCGTCTCTGCCCACGAAGAAATGCGCCGGTATGCCACTGACCAAATACTGCTGACTAATGGCGTTAGTGTCATCCACCACGAAGGTCCAGTCGAAGCCCTTACTGGTGACAAACTGATTTACGATCTCGGTATCTTCTCCGACGTCGACCCCTATAATCACCAGGCCCTGCGCCTTCAACTTGGCGTACTTCTGCTTCATTTCGGGCATCTCAGCGCGGCAAGGAGGGCACCAGGTGGCCCAGAAGTTGATCCACACAGGCTTCCCACGCAACTCGCTCAGCTTGATAACTTCGCCATCGATCGTCTGCAGGGCGAAGTCCGGAGGGTAGCGATCGACCCTCGGGGCCGCGGGCAGAGCGGAGCTTTTTTCCGCCTGAGCGTTCCCTCCCAGGTTGCCCTCCTGGGTGCCGGTACTGTTGGCTGTAGGCACATTTCCGGACGTGGCGGCTCCCTCGACCCCTTGCTGCGCAGGCTGCAGAGGCTGGCGCTGAGCCTGGAGCAACTGGAACGCAACCAGCACGATAAAGATACCGAGCAGGCCTCCCGCAATTATCCCGGACCAGGTGCGCATGATATCAATCGAGTCGGCCCTTACTCGTTTCGAACACTTGTCGCCTCGCCCCATGTAGGCAGGGTGCTCAAGAGGTTCTTCTAATACTGCATGCGGATTTGCGTGGTACGCGCTAGGGTGCTCGCCGCGCTCACCCTGGGTCGCGGTGGAGGCAGAAGCGGTTGCGGCTGCTCCCTCCACCGGAGCTTCATCGAGCGTTGAATAGCGAAGCGTTCGGCTCCCATCCTGAGCATCGCGTCCTTCCATTGATCCCCTCTTGTCTTTTACGCAGTCAGGCTCCCACAAGACACGGAAACGGCCTCTTCTACGAACCTATAATAGTAGATTACCTCGGCCTTGTCAAGGCGGTTGAAACGCACATGCGAATCAACTACAATTGGTTAGTAGAATTTGGGTCTTCAGTGCCATCTCAGTTTTTAGCTTAGAGTGCATGGAGAGAGCGAAAGGAACATATATGAATACACCACCGTCCAAGACACTTATCGGAGGAGAGGGCGACAGTGAGGTTAAGCAAAACGCCCCCTTTGAGGTGGAGATCCAGACCGGCAACAGGGCTGAAAGAGATCGGCGGGCACACACAGATGTCGCGACCAAGCCTTCAGCACCCAGTCCACTGGCCCTGCAACGCCAGCAGCGCACCAGGCAAAGGCGAAGATTGTTGGCCTACAGCGGCCTGTTGATGGGATTGGCCCTGGTTGTGTGGGGCACGGCCGTCTGGTGGCAGCCTATCCTGCAGAGAGATGTTGTAGCCCGGGTCAACGGCCGGCCGATCACGATGCAGCAGATAGACCAGGAGATCAGGCTGAGCAAGGCTATCTCCATGGCGGCGACCGGCAAGGAAAGCGCCCCGGCCCCTCCCTCCATTATGGAGCAGCTCATACTGGCGGAGGTAAAGGCCCAGGCTGCTCGCCAGGCGAACTTCAGCGTAACTCCGGAAGAGGTCGAAGCCGAGCTAGCCTCTGTTACGAAGCTGACCAGACTTAGCCCTGAGAAGCTTGATGAAAGCCTCAGCAGATATGGCCTGACGCGTGATGATCTGCGGGCCAGCATGGCCAATACCACGCTGGCAGACCGCTTTGTGAAGCGGTACGTAGTAAACGGGATCGCCGATCCCAAGGCCCGCGTGGACAAAATAGACAGGTGGCAGTCCGACCTGCTGCAACTGGCTAGGATCGAAAGAGTACGCAACCCGGCGAACGGCAATGCGCCCCGCGTCGGGGCCGAGGCCCCCGACTTCGCGCTGATGGACACAAACGGCAAGGAAGTAAGGTTGAGCTCCTTACGAGGCAAGACCGTGATGCTCAATTTCTGGGCGCCCTGGTGCCCACCCTGCCGGGCCGAGATGCCTGTACTTCAGCAGACTTACCAGGAGTACGCAGCCGCTCGATCCCAAGGTGGGGGGTTCGAACTGCTTGGAATAGCCACGCAAAGCGAACTGGCTAACGTGATCGCCTTCGTTCAGGAATATGGGAATACGTTTCCCACCCTCATGGACACGCAGAACGAGGCCACCGGCCTCTATCAGGTGGGGCCGATACCTACCTCTTACTTCATCGATGGACGGGGCATTGTGCGAGCCGTCCATATCGGCCAGCTGGACGCTGCAACTCTTCGGCGGTACCTTGATGCCGTTCGTTGACCCGGACTGGCCGGGGAAAGGGCTGATGCACTGAGGGCTGAAGCGCAGAGAACGATCGTACACGCAACATGGCCAGGGTGATCTACCATAGAAACATTGCGGCGTGTTTACCTACTATGCTATACTCGCAGATAT
>JBBRVL010000044.1:0-15537 GCA_038246925.1 Chloroflexia bacterium | reverse complement strand
GGTGTCACATTTGCCCCGCCCCTACACTACCCTCATTCTGAACGCTTATATCAATCCGACATGAGGCAGCTACAGAAGGTAATGAAGATTGGTCACGCTCAACATACGGAAAGTGGATTTGCTAGCCCAGGAGGAGCGAGCTGGCCCCATCGATCCATATTTCGGTGCCGCTGATGTGGCGGGACGCATCTGACGCGAAAAACAGTACCAACTTTGCTACGTCGTCAGCCGTGCCGGGCCTGCCTGCCGTCAAAGGAATAGTCCCTTCCGGGTATTCGGCTGGTATGCGGACTTCTTCGAGGTCTCTCTGCTCGGTCGTTTCTCCGATGTTGGTCTCAATAGCGCCTGGGCAGACCACGTTCGCACGTATCTTATGCGGAGCCAGCTCGAGCGCAATCATCTTTGTAAATGCAACCTGGGCGGCCTTCGAACAGGAATATGCTGTGGCCCCCGTGTTGCTGAACATCCGTGTCCCGTTGACGGAGGATGTGACGATGACAGACCCACCCCTCTTCTTGAGGTGCGGCACTGCATACTTGACGGTCAAGAAAGTGCCCTTCAGGTTGATTTCAAGCGTCTTATCCCACTCGTCGGGTTGTAGCTCTTCCAGCGGGGCCCAGACGCCGTTGATACCAGCATTGGCAAAAACAATGTCGAGCCGTCCCCACCGCTCAATTATGCTCGCTACGGCTTTCTCCATCTCCGACGGCTGAGACACATCAGCCACAAGCGCCAGAGCCTCCCCGCCTTTACTCTCTATCTCTTTGACAGTGCGGTCCACGTCCTTCTTGTCAACGTCGAGGGCCGCGACCCGTGCGCCCTCGGCTGCGAGCAATCGAGCTGCTGCCTTGCCGATGCCCGACCCGCCGCCGGTAACGAATGCTACTTTCCCTTTGAGTTGCATTTTCCTCTCCCTTCAGCCCTTCAGTTTGTGCATATTGTTATCGAACCGGCCTTTGGCAGCCTCCATGCCGGTTCGACGCTTCACGTCAATTCGAGTATCGCGGGTCGAGATATAGTTGCTCCACTCACAGGAACCTGGAGCATGGGCCAGCCTGGAATCGCGGTCAGAACCTCGCAGCCATCGTCGGTCACCAGGATAGTATCTTCTGATTTTGTGCCTGTAATTGAGGGATTCCACGCATAAGACTGCCCGGAACGCACAACGTCGCCAGAGCCTGGCGTTGCGAGATACTCCCTCGGCTCATATCCTGCCGCGCCACCTTGATGGTGCAAGCGCCACTCGTCGGGGAAGCCAACCTCAGAGTAAACTGCCGTCGCACGCTCAAATACCCCTCCTAAGGTCATGCCGGGCCGCGTAGCCTGCATGAACGCGGCATCAACCCTGGCGACTGCTTCGGCCCGACGGCGCAAATCGTCGGGCATAGGGCCAAAGTGCACGAGCCGCGTCAGCGAGCAGACCAGACCCCACCTGCGCCCGCAAAGCACAAGCATCGCGTAGCTGGCCAGGCGCTTCGAAGTTGGCAGTGGGTGACGGAATGAGTATATGCGTTCATCGGTCGCAACCAGGTTTACGATTGCCTGCACGCCGCGTTTCTCAGCCTCGCTTGCAAGCAACCCGGCAATCTCATATTCGGTCTGTCCAGGGCGCACAGCACGTATCGCGGCGTCCATCGCTTCGGCGGATAGGCGAGATAATGCTCTCAACCGCTCCCCCTCCTCCGGCGATAGGTTGGCTCGCAGCCGGGCGATGTCGGCAGAGAGATCAGCCGCGCCTGGATATGGCCCATCCCCGCCAAGCCTGAGACCACGAGTCAGATCAGCGAATGCTTTCGGACTATCGTGCCAGGGATGCGTCCTTAACTCCCATCCCTGGGAACTGAGCTGCTCCTCTTGCTCAAGGCGAGGCGCTTCAATATTGTCCGCCAGCAGGTACTTGTCCGACGCCGTGACCAGCAAAGAAGCCGCCCCGTTAGAGGCAGCTGTGTTCACGTATGAAGACGCGCCGCAAGTCGCCCATGCAAAACTGCTCACGCGCTCCAGTATCAGGCCGTCCAACTCTCTTTCCGTCAGCAAGGCTCGAATACTGGCTTGCTTGCGTTCGAACTCGGTCATTTCTGGCCTGCCTCCCAAACAAACGACCCACCCTCTACAGCCTGGCAGACGTGAAGCTCTGCGTCAAGCCCCGAACGGCGCTTGTACTCTTCTACGACTTCTTCTCTAAATGTCTGTAGGTGCGCGGCTCTAACTATGTTGACGGTGCAACCGCCGAAACCTGCCCCCGTCATGCGAGCGCCTATCACTCCTTCGCACTTACTTGCCAGTTCTACCAGCAGGTCCAGTCCATCCGAGCTTACTTCATAGTCATCTCTCAGGCTTTCGTGAGAGGCATACAGAAGCTCACCAAACCGGAGCAAGTTATCACCCTGGCCTAGCCCCTGATCCATCAAGCCGACGGCCTCCAGGGTGCGCCCGTTCTCGGTGACGACATGCCTGGCTCGCCTGAGTAACGTTGTAGGCAAAACATCCGCCTTTGCTTCGAGTTGACTACTCGTTACATCCCTCAACTGAGCATTAGCTCCCAGGCCAAGTTGAGGCGCAAGCAAACCGACCGCCTGCTCGCATTCTGCCCGACGCTGGTTGTAGGCAGTATTGGCGAGCGTGCGCGGGGCTGCGCTATCCACTGCCACGAGCTTACATCCGAGATCGTCCAACCCAAGAAGCACAGGCCGATATTCAAGGGAACGAGTGTCGATAAGGAGCGCGGAGTCAGGTTCTCCTAGCGCTGAGATAAATTGGTCCATGATGCCGCTTTTTACGCCTATGAATTCGTTTTCAGCCAACTGGCAGGCGAGAGCGAGTGTAGACCTATCGACTTTTACCCCCGCCAGTCTGATAAAGCAAAGCGCCGATGCTACTTCGATAGCTGCTGAACTGCTCAGACCCGATCCGCGAGGCACGTTACCTTCGATCACCATCTGAGCACCGGGCAGCTTACCTAGGTCCACCAGACCCCTCTGACCAAGCGCCCACGCGACGGCCCGAACGTAGTTACTCCACGCGAGACTCTTATCACTTTCAGGCGATATGTCGCGCAGATCGAAACTTGTCTTGCCTTCATAATCTACTGAGACAAGTTCCACCGTGGTTGAGTCTGGTATTGCTCTGGCCGCGATCAGAATGGTGCGATCTATCGCGGCGGGCAATACGAAGCCGCCGTTGTAATCGGTATGCTCGCCAATTAGGTTTATCCGACCAGGAGCACGCGCTATGAAATCTGGCTCGCGTCCAAAGCGCGACTTGAACTTTGCACGTAACCCGGTTGTGCGCTCCTTGTCATCTAACTCGATACCGATTTCTGAAGCCATCAAATTGCATCTCCCGAGACGAGCAAAATTTCTTTGCGTGACTTGACTTCAAGCATTGAGCAGGCCGGCTTCCATCACTATATGACTACCCTTGCGAAACGGGAACCCGAAAATGCGTCTCGGAGAGTGACCTGAGACGCTCGGCTGCCGACTCCGCCGTAATATCCCGTTGCGGCTCAGCCAGCATCTCATACCCAACCATGAACTTGCGTACAGTGGCCGACCTGAGAAGGGGCGGGTAAAAGTGTGCGTGCAGATGCCATTCAGGGTGGGGCTTGCCATCGGTGGGGCGCTGGTGAAAGCCCATCGAATAAGGAAATGACACGTTGAAAAGATTATCGTAGCGCGTTGTCACACGACGAAGGATATCAGCGAGTGCGACTCGTTCCTCCGTATCGAGGTCTGGGATCGCGCCAGTAGGGCGCTTGCAGGCGACCAGGGTCTCGAAAGGCCATACAGCCCAAAAGGGCACAACAGCTACAAAGCGGTCATTTTCGCAAACTAGCCTGGTTCTCTCTTGTAATTCAAGGGATATGTAATCAGAAATTAGCGTGTTGCCATGTTCCTTATAGTATGCAAGCTGTGCTTCTCCCTCGCGCTCCACAAGCAGAGGCAAATGCTCTGTCGCCCATATCTGCCCGTGGGGGTGTGGATTGCTCGCGCCCATCATAGCTCCCCGATTTTCGAATATCTGCACATAGTTGACACTGGAGGAGTGCTCCAACTCCAGATACTGTGCCGCCCAGGTATCGACAACCAGGGCGATATCATCGGTTTCCATCTCGGCCAGTGTGAGGTCGTGGCGAGGCGAGAAACAGACTACCCTGCACGTCCCGCACTCAGTCTCGGCCCTCAACAGCCCACCTTCGTTCACACCGCCCGCGGGAGTGTCAGGCAATAGGGCGGCGAAGTCATTCGTAAAGACATAAGTGCTGCCATATGGAGGGTTCACATCTCCGCTCGCGCGCATATTGCCGGGGCAGAGATAACAATTCGGGTCATACCGCAGGCGCAGTTCGGGGGCAGCCTTCTCGACCTGACCCTGCCACGGGCGCTCTGTACGGTGTGGAGAAACAAGCACCCACTCTCGTGACAAAGGATTGTAGCGGCGATGAGGGTGGCTTAACAAGTCAAACATGGAGTAAGTGCGAGTGCAAGAGTCGTTCGCGGGTTTTGCCTTGCAGAGGTAGGTGGGGTTACGACAGAGGAGAGTCTACCGTTGGAAAAGGGATATACAGTCGCGGAAACATACTACCACGACTGTATATCCCCGTCAGTGCCTAATGTTGCAGCCGGTAAACGCGAACGTAATCGAAGTTGGTGGTAAAACCGGAACCGCCCATCGAGACTAACCCAATTCGGGCATTATTACCGAGGTTATGTGTCCATACGCCGCCACGAGTCCAGCCACTGCCATCGCGGCTCGTATATGCCCTGTATTGCTCCTCACCATGCTCTCTGTACTTAACGATGCGAAGGTAGGTCCAGTCGCCGGGAGGGCCGACAACCGTGTTGCCATAGCGGGGATATCCGGCTGGTACCGGGAAAAGCTCCTTGGCGAACTCGGTCTGGCGCGTCTCGAAAATCGATACCTGGGCCAGCTTGACGAAGTTATTATCATCGCCGTAAATCACCAGCCCTCCCTGTACAAAGTTAAAACAGCAGCCTTCAGGTGGCACGCTGAGTCGCAACTTCGTCTCTACAATGTACTCGCCGTTAGGTGCAGACTCGGTCAGCACAGAGGCATTATTGCTGTCCTCGAACAGGTCGGCATTCTGCGTATCGAACCGGAAAGTAGTGCCCGTGAGACCATACGTGCCCGTAGGTGGCTGCCGTACCCAGTTCCATTGGGGGTTGAGCGTAGCGCCGTTGAACTCGTCCGAAAGCGTGTTAATACGGCTACCGGGTCGGTCCGGCTCTGGCGGGTCGGGCCGGTAATTACTGTGCTGGCCAGGCTGCGCGGCAGGGGCATGCTCCGAATGGTCAGACGCCCATTCACCGGCACGAATGTTCGGCCAACCACCTATCCAATCAACCGGGTCAAGCAACGCGGGCCGCTTGGTGAAGCCTACCGCGCCTTCAAAGTATGGATCGAAACGATCCACGGCGTGGTAGACCGTCCAGTACTGCCCCTCGAAATCACGGAAAACAGAGTTGTGACCTGTTCCCACCCATCGGTTGCCGTTCATGCTGAGAGCGGGTGTACCTCCTGCCCTCCCCTCCAGAAGGGACGCACCTTCCCGGTCAATATAGGGACCGAGCACATTGGCTGAACGTCCTACGTACACGCTATAGCCCGTAAGCGGACCACGGCAGCAGTCAGTGGCAGAGACAAAGAGATAGTAATACCCATTCCGTTGGACGACTTCGGCGCCTTCATACTTGTTGGCGGTAGTAATCTGTGTCTGACTTGCAGGGTTCGAATGCAGGCCGTCGGGTGTCAGCGTGCGGGCAGAGATACCGCCAAAGTAGCTGCCGTAGAAGATATACCTTACCGCGCCGACCTCAACTATCTCCGGGTCGAAGACCCAGCGCCGCGAACCTGGACAACACGGCGCCTCGTGCGGTTCGACCGCAGGCGTGCCGCTATCAGTCCAGGGACCAAGTGGGTTTGGACTCGTAGCCACGCCTATGGCGCTACCGTTTCCCGGCAGATCAGTGTCAGAAGCTGTGTAATATAGATAATATTGCCCGTTGAAATACTTGACCTCGGGTGCCCATAGTCCCGCATTATCTCTGACCCAATCGGGTCGCGTAGCGAAGGCGTCACCCATATAGGTCCAATCTACGAGATCTCGTGAGCGAAGCATAGGAATCAGGTGGAAGTTGAAGTTGCCATTTGGATCGCGGTCTTCGTCATTCAGCGGGTCGGTGGTACAGTACATATACCAGAAGGTATCGCCAGGTTGCTGGCCGTGGAGGAGGGTAGGATCGGCGCAGCTTTCAACGCGACCATCTCCTGGAATCCTTATGTCGAGAGGGTTACGATAGGTGCCGGTGCCCTGGCCCGCGTCTACCGTTGATATGCCCGGCAGCGCCGCCAGCATTGCGATCAGTAGGAACTGTAAGATTGGATATCGTAGACGGCGAGAAGATATATTTTTCATGATGCTGCTCCTTTGCTAAAACGAAATTGCTTGCTGTCCGATTGTCCTTTTACGGTAAAGGCTGTGGATCGGTCGTTGGGCCTTTGACGACCGGTTTGTCCCCTGTCCAATCCAGTCGGTCTATCCACATGAACCGGCTGCTGCCCCGCGTCCCGGCGGAGGTAACTTCCCATACGTGGTAGACCAACCATGTTTCCCCATCATCGTCTTCTATGATCGTCTGGTGGCCGGGACCGATAACGATTGGCTTTTGTGTCATCCTGCTCGCAAGGATAGGGTTCTCAGGCGCGTCCTCGCAAGGTCCGACGGCGGATTGACAGTTCGCATATCCAACAGAGTATTCTATGCCAGCGTAGTTGTTGGCGGAGAAGAAGAGGTAATATTTTCCGTCGTGCTTCCACATAGTCGGGGCTTCGACAACCCTACCCTCCCAGGCGTGGTCGTTGCTTACCAGCCGCGTAGGTTCTCCTACCAGGCTCAACCCGTCCGGCGCAAGCTCCTGGACGTAAAGGTAGGTTGGCATGTTGCAGCAATTGCCGTCGTTCTTATAGTAGAGGTAGAGCTTGTCACCATCTCGGAAAGGGGATGCATCTATGGTGCCGCCTTCGTCTGCCTGGCAGACCAGTGGCTTATCGTTGCTGTCTTTGAACTTGCCCTCAGGCTTGTCAGCGACTGCAACGCCCACGCACTGCTTATCGGAAGCCTTGTCGCGGGCCGTGTAGTAGAGCACGTACTTGTCGCCTATCTTCATAACCTCCGGTGCCCAGATGAAAGAACCTCCCAGCTTGGTCCATGACCCGGCGCCGGGCATAGCGTCCGTCAAGACCTTCCACTTCACGAGGTCTGAGGACTGTGCGACCTGTACATTAGCGCCTGATGCATTGGTTGCATATGCGTAGTAGTTATCGCCCTCTTTCAACACGAACGGGTCGGCAAAGTCACGCCGGAGGACCGGGTTCTGGAAGCTTTCTCCCGGTGTGACCGCGCTGGTGAGTACCTCTGTTGCGGAAGGCTGGGAGGCAGTCGATGTTGTGCTGGCAGGTGTAACGGCTGTTGTAGCTGCGGGTGTCGTAGACGCACCCGACTGGTCACATCCAGCGGCAAGGCCAAGCACAAGTACCAGTAGCACTACCAAGAAGTTGGCGTGCCCCTTTGTTCTCCCAGAAATCCAAAATCCAAAATCCAAAATCTAAAATCCTTTTGTTAGCCTTTCAGTCCGGTGCTTGCGACACTGGCGACGATGAACCTCTGAAGCACGATGTAAATTATCAGCACTGGTATTGCCACAATCACCGCACCGGCCATCATCAGTCCATACTCTGAAGTATACGCGCCTTGTAGAGTGCGCAGCCCTGGTGGGAGCGTCTGCAGGTTGCGGTCCTTCAAGACTAAGAGCGGCCACAAGAAGTCATTCCAACTAGCCAGGAAGGTTATGATGCCTAGCGTCGCAAGGGCAGGTTTAGACAGGGGCAGCACGAGCTGGTAGAAGACCTGGAATCTGTTCGCCCCGTCAATCGCGGCAGCCTCTTCCAACTCTTTCGGTATGCTTTCAAAAAACTGGCGCAGGAAAAACACACCGAACACACCGGCAAGCGCAGGTAGTATCACGCCCGCGAAGTTGTTCAGGAGGCCCACGCTTGCAACCGTAACGAAGTTAGGCACAAGGAACATGATACCCGGCAGAAACAGGGTAGCCAACAAGAGGGCGAAGAGCGCCTTTCTGCCCGGAAACTCCATGCGTGCGTATGCGTAAGCGGCCAGCGAATCGACCAGCAGGACGAGCACGGTGACAGCGGAGGCGATTATCAAGCTGTTCAAGAACCAGTTGGCGATAGGCGTCTGACTGTTGGCGAAAATCTTCTGGTAGTTCTCCAGAGTGAGGGTCTTGGGGATCCACTCGATGGTCTGGGAGAACCACTCGCGCTTCGGCTTCAACGATGTAGATAGCATCCAGAGCATCGGCATTACGAACAGAAGCGAGATAAAAATAAGGAGTATGTAGACCGGTATAAGCCGCAATAGCTTGGGGCGCGGGGCGATCTCAACGGCAGTCTCACGCTCAGTCTTTACATGGTCTGATGTTGCACTGATAGTAGCCATACGACACTCCAATTATGAACTGTTACGCGTAATTTGTAATTTCAAATAATCTTGGCGAGATGAGCATAGCGAACTATTGGCGTTCTTAGCGTCTTGGCGGTATGAGCGCAGCGAACTATCGTAATTCGTAATTCGCAAATGGCATCTACTCACGTTCCCGCAGGAAGCGGAAGTTGAAGTAGGAGATTGCGATCATGAGAGCCGCCACCACGAACGACATGGCTGCCGCGCTACCCTGAAATGCGCGTACAAAGCCCTCGGTATAGATACGCAGCATTACAGGCTCAGTACCGCCACCTCCAGTTGCCTCAGCAGGCGCTCCACGTGTCATCAGGAGCGGCTGGCCGAACAGGTTAAACGAGGCGATCACCGTAGTAATAATCACGAAGATCAGCACTGGACGGAGCAAAGGAAGCGTAACGCGGAAAAATGCTTGCGCTCCTGTCGCGCCATCGATTGCGGCGGCCTCGTACAATTGGTCAGGTATGTCCTGGAGGGCCGCAAGCAATATGATCATATTGAATCCGATAGTCCACCAGACCGTAGCGACGACGATTGACACCCACGCCCAGGGTAAAGTCGAAAGCCACCGAGGTGAGGGTAGGCCCAGCGCGTTCATGTAGTAATTGAACAGGCCCCCCTGGCTCTGGAAAATCCACCACCAGAGCAAGCTGGTGACTGCCACTGACAGAACCCAGGGCGCGAAGTAAACGGCCCGGAAGAAGTTGCGGCCTGGAGTCTTGGTGTTTAACAGCACCGCAAGCAAGAGCGGGATTATCACCAGAGGAGGTACACTGTAGACAACAAACTCAATCGTGTTGATCAGAGCGTTCCAGAACTCGCTGAACTTGACGTTGCCTGGTGTAAAGAGGGCAATATAGTTGTCCATACCGACAAACCTGTTAGCTTCGGGCCGCAGGTAGTCATACGATTGCATACTGATGAAAAGCCCGCTGAAGAATGGGTAGCCAACAAACACCGCAAAAAAGATTAGGTGCGGCAAGATAAACAGGTAAGGCGTCCAATTGAGCTTGCGCCTACCAACGACCCGGCTGGGCGCGAGTGGCTGCCCTTGCGCCTGCGAGATGGTCGCCATTTGACTCCCCCTTTCTGTAAGTGCCGAGGGGAAGGGCCGCGTAGAGTTTTCATCTCGACGCGGCCTCCAATCCTCTCAATTTATGCTAGATTACGGGGTGCTTCCAGGCGCAGTACCATACTTGGACTTATTCTCGGCGAGAATCTGATCAGCGCCATTCGCGGCATCGTCGAGAGCCTTCTTGATGTCAGTTGCCTTCCCTGACATGACCGCACCGACAGCATCATCTAGCTTGCTGAACGCGTCGGTGATGCCGGGGATGGATGGCGGGAAGAATGCGTTCTCAACCGAGGGAGCGATGCTGGCCTGGGGGTCCAGGGCCTTGAACTCGGCGCTGTTACGCACCTTGCTATTGGCGGGAATCTGGCCGGCCTTGGCCCACTCTACCGAGTGATCTACCACATACTTGATGAAGATGCCCGCGGCAGCGTCCTTGCACTTGTCAGCACCGCTCTTGTGCGTCGGCATCGTCAACTGGTGAGAGCCTGCCCAGGTCGCCGGCTTGTCGCCGATCTGCGGCACGGATGTAGCCTTACCCTTGAATGTTACGGACTCTCCAGTGACGCTTGTGGTCTGCCAGATACCGTTCCAGATGATGCCCGCGCTGCCGGCCTTGAACGCGGCCAGCTCTGCGTCAACTTCCAGGTTCGGCTCAGACCATTTATTCTGGGCATCCTTGAGCCACTGTAACGCCTTCACTCCGGCATCACTGTTCCACATGGCCTTGCTGCCATCCTCGTTGAACCACTGGCCACCGTTCTGGTAGAGCAGCATGGAGAAGATCTGCTGGACCGGGAAGCCGGAGGTTACCATGAAGCCCTTCTGTCCCTTATCTGTGATTGCCTGGGCGGCCTTCTCGAAGTCGGCGCGATTCTTCGGGGGTGCCGTCATACCTGCCGCGGTCAGCAGGTCTTCATTGTAGAACATCGTCATCGGGTGGATGTCGAGAGGGATGCTGTAGCGCTTGCCCGCAACATTACCGGCTGCCCACACAGCGGCGGGGAAATCGGCTTCTGCTACGCCCATCGTGCTAACCATTTCGTCCATGGGGCGAAGCACGTTGCGGAACGCCCATGTCGCCACCTGATCAGCGTGGATTATCGCCACATCCGGTAGAGTGTCGGAGGCCGCGGCGGTCTGGATCTGCGTGTAGTAGTCCGCCTGGGTGGTCATAGTGACCTTTATTTTTGGATTGTCCGTGTTGAACTTATCGGTCAGGGTGCCCATGAACGGACCGTCCGGCCCGGTGAAGGGGTTCCAATATGACAGTTCAACATTTGGGCAGTCTGCGGGAACGGTAGCGGCCGGACCTGCCGTATCCCCACCGCACGCCGCGAGCAGCACGCCCAACATGCTTACGAGGGTAATGTGCGTTAATCCTCTTCGGAATTTCAACAACATTTCGATTTCCTCCTTGGTCTATTCTCGAAATCGTCCATCTGTGAGACAGGTGGAGTAAATTGGTATGTTATCTTCCTTGTTCAGTAACCATAGGCGTTCCCTCCTTTCACGTCAGCACTAAGAAACAGTGCTAAGTAGGGCGTGTTATTTTCCGCGAAGGCATCCCTGGCGTGTAGTCAACGCGTAGGGTAAGGTCCTGCGGGTAATTGCCGAACGAACGGCCAAAGAGGTTAATGCCCCCCACGTGGAGGGCATCCGACTTGACTCCCAGCCGGACGGTAACGACACGGCAAGACCCAAGATCCAGGCCGTCAATAGTAAGACTCGACAGGGCATGGCCGTCGATGAACGAGCCTTGACCATTTACCAACCACCTCTTCAGCACGCCAAATTGCGAATCTTTGGATTCCCACCAGGTAGGTGTGATGCGGCCACGTTGACCACCAAAGTCGCCTGGGCAGGTCCAGGTCCCCACTTCGTGCTCATTGACCCAGAGAGTTATGTCCGAGGGCCAGTCGTCATTGTGGGATGGCGCCTCGGAGCAGATTTCCATGCTCACCACCAGGCTTGAAGGCGTTGCGCTACGGGGCAGCCTGTTCGGAAAGGTGTAGTCGAGATAGCCACTCCGAAACCACACAAGTCCCGCTTCCAGACGCTCCGGCTCATAGAAGCTGAGAGGATCATCAAGATAACCGATCAAGGAGGAGGAACTGGCAAGTCCACAGGTTGGTGTAACCTTGAACCCTGAATACCCCCCAATCGGCATCGACACCTCAACCGAGTTTTCCATACGCTCTATCGCATGAGGGAGGTGAACCAGAAGGTTATCATAGGTACGTGTGCAAACCTTTTGCAAACCATGTGTGGCGGCATGTAGCTCGGTACGCAGGAACTTGGCTTCTTCGAGGATTTTGATCTGGGCAGCGGCTGTCGAGGGCGGCATATCGAGGGCGCGGGCAACCTCATTGACAGAGCGACCACCGTCCGCTAGATACTGGAGAATGCGCCAGCGTGGAGCTGAGGCAAGGGCCTTTAGCGTATTGACGATAGATTCGTCAGTGGTATTTGCCTCAAGGTGGAGCGTTTTACCGTGCAGCATTGCACATCCTCACACTACTTGCGGGCGCGGGTCGAAGAAAGTCTTGACAACTACCTTTTGAACCAGGAAAATAAAGATCGACCCAGCATTTTCGGCCTGAAAGTATTGAGATTATAAGTGAAGTAAGAACGCCTGTCAATACCTCACGTTGCTTCTTTATCTGATAGTGCTTGCTGACTTTCGTTTGTTACAGCAAATTTCATTCCATAAAGAGCTTTTATATGCGAAATATTCTGTCTCTCTCCGGTACTTGGGACTTTCAGCTTGATCCGGGCGGGACTCTATCGGTTGAATCGCTGCAACCTGATAAGGAGATCGCGGTCCCAATGCCCTGGCAGGTGGCCTTCCCAGAGTTGCAACGCTTTAGCGGTTTTGCATGGTACAGGCGCAGCATCGACATAGACCCTGGCTGGCTGGAGGGTGAGATTCTGCTCCATTTTGGGGCGGTCGACTACTGGTGTCAGGTATTTGTCAATGGACAACTCGTCGGACAGCACGAGGGCGGCTACACGCCCTTTACCTTTTCGATAGCATCACTTGTGCGGTCCGGCGGCAACGAAATAGCTGTGCGCGTATTCGATGCCGTGCAAACAGAGATCAGCATCCCACGCTGGCCCGCCTCCGGTGGGGCTGCGAACGCGGATGGGCCACCGTTCGAGCCTAATGATATACCGCACGGTAAGCAGGAATGGTACATCAACGCCGGAGGCATCTGGCAGGATGTGACCCTTACCTCTGTACCGAGTCGCCATATTGCCCACGCTGGCGTAACAACTGATATTCATACAGGTGAAGTACGGGTCAAAGTTGAGCTTGAAGGCGAGGGAGCAGTGGATACAGAGGAAGTCCTGCATCTGGCGGTGGAGGACTTGGGTACGGTGGTCGCAGCCATAGACATTCCCCTGACAAATGGCTTGTCAGTTCACGAGCTATCTATAGCCCTGGAATCGCCTCGACTCTGGAGCGACACCGAACCTTATCTTTACGTAGCAAAGATCAGGCTAAAGACAGCCCACGGCGACGACGAAATCAGCATACGCTTTGGCTTTAGAGAGATTACGACGCGTGATGGAAAGTTGATGCTGAATGGTGAGCCTATGTTCTTGCTATCCGTGCTTGACCAGGACTTCTATCCCGATACAATCTATACAGTTCCTTCTGAGGATTACTTGCGCGACCAGTTCCGTAAGGCAAAGGAGCTAGGCTTCAATTGCTTGCGCTGCCACATCAAGCCGCCCGACCCGCGTTATCTCGACCTTGCCGATGAGATGGGCCTCTTAGTGTGGACTGAAATACCATCTTGGCGTACATTCCACACCAAAGGCACCGCCCACACAAATCAGCTCTACCTTGATGACGCTGTGAAGCGTCGCGTGGAGAATACACTCGAAGAAATGATACGCAGGGATTGCAATCATCCATCTATCATTATCTGGACTATAGTGAATGAGGACTGGGGGACCGCTCTCCCCTTGAGCGCACACGACCGAGCGTGGGTGCGCGATATGTACAATCGCTGCAAGGAACTTGATCCAACGAGGCTGGTGGTCGATAACTCGGCCTGTCCGCACCCCTGGGGCCCGAACGTCCATGTCAAGAGCGACCTCGACGACTTTCATGTTTACGCCAATATTCCCGACCAGGCGCGTCGCTTCGCCCAAACTATAGAGCAGTTCGCATTGCGGCCCGGCTGGACTTACTCCAACTTCGGAGACGCTGAGCGCAGAGGCGACGAGCCGCTTGTCCTTTCGGAATTCGGCAACTGGGGCTTACCTTCTCTCCGGCTGCTGCGTCAGGCGCAAGGCAGCGATCCTAGCTGGTTTAACGTTGGCCCCTGGTGGTCTGAATGGGAAGGAGAACCAGGCTGGCCTGACGGAGCTGATGAGCGCTTCCGTAACTTGGGTCTTGACACCATCTGGCGCGACTACGAAGAATTCGCCGCCGCTACCCAGTGGCACCAGTATGCCGCGATGAAGTTTGAAATCGAAGTAATGAGGCGACAACCGTCGCTGCAGGGCTATGTGGTCACAGAGCTAGCCGACGCATACTGGGAGAGCAATGGGCTGCTCGATTTCTACCGTAATCCCAAGGCTTACCACAGCCTGTTTCACACAGTCAACTCGCCTGATGTGATAGTCCCGCAGGTTGAGCGGTATGCATACTGGGATGATCAGGAATTGCACCCACGACTCTTCGCTTCGCATTTCAGCGGCGAAACGTGGTCCGGGGCAGGCGTTCAGTGCTCTATTGATGAGTCCGCGCCGGGGTTCAGGTTGGATGTGCCTGACCTACCTCGTGGAGAGGTAGCGGAAATACGTGCGACATCGCTGCAACTGCCACGCGTGGAACATACAGGTACTGCAAAGGTAGACCTTACGCTGGAAGGAGCCGGGGGAAACATCCTGGCCAGTAACTCGATTGATCTCCTTTTGCTGCCGGAAAAATACAGGGCAGCGCGGTACGATGGTAAGGTCGCCGTAGTAGCCCGACACAACCGCGTGCTATTGCCCACCGCGGCAGCGCCTTCCATGTTGGCCGAAGGGGAAGTGACACCTGTCAGCGAACTACCCGACTCGGAGCGTCTCATCCCGGCGGGATTGGTTGCAGAGGGGCGAACAGGACTTGACCTGGAGCGAACGCTCGGCGCGCTAGGTTATGACACCACTGAAGAGGTTACACATAATACGAGGGTAGCAGTCAGTAATTATCCTGACGCCAAGCTCTTGCAGTGGGTACGGCAGGGTGGCGACTTGCTCTATCTGAATCGAGGACCGAGTCCATTCTTCTGGACCCAGGCACGCGGCATGGTTTACGGAGGCGGTTGGATTACTGCATTCAGTTGGCTGCGAACCGAGGTTCACAAGCGCCTTAATGTGTCCAACCCCCTCGGCTTGCCGTTTATGCATATCATGCCGACGCTAACGATCCTGGGCCTCCCCGTTGAGGATAAAGCTGTCCAGGGAGATTTCCTGGCCGGAATGATAGCCGGTTGGGTGCGGCACCCCGCCGTGCATACGGTGCAATTCCGCTACGGCCTGGGGCGGGTAATCATGACAACCTTCGCCCTGGAGGAAAGCCTGCACATCGACCCGGTCGCAGCCGCGATGTTCCACGATCTTCTAGAGCATCTCGCATCGGACGAATGCAACCCAACGCTCGCTTTGAAATAATAAGAGTTATTCCAAAACAGGCAAAAGGAACGTAGGGGCGGACCAATGTGTCTGCCCTGTTGGGGATTGTACCCAGGCAAGGGCGGACCTGTGTGTCATCTGTTCCAACTAATTCAGTTTGTAGGGGCAGAGCAGGCGGATTCCCAGCCGATCTCGTGCGTGTTGGCGGCAGGCCAGATGATGTCAACACAGCCTTTCCCACTCATGCACTCTACTCCCACGCCTGCCGTCAGGG
>JBBRVL010000043.1:0-15603 GCA_038246925.1 Chloroflexia bacterium | reverse complement strand
TTATCTCCTCCACTGATGCTTTACACAACGCGGGATTAGAGCCGTGCGTGCTAGCCCCCAAAGAGGGCCTCGCCCTCTCCAATGGCACTTCCCTCATGTCGGCCCTACTCTCCCTCGCCCTGGTAGACGCCGCCATGCTCTGCGACACCGCCGACGTAGTAGGCGCGATGACCCTCGAAGCCCTTCAGGGAGTTCCCGCCGCCTTCGACCCCCGCATCCACGCCGCAAGAGGCCAGCAAGGCCAGGTAGCCTCCGCCGCTCTCATCCGCGCCCTCACCGAAGGCTCCAACCTCCTCGATTTTGGTGGCCCAGAGGGCACCCCGATTTTGGATTTTGGATTGGGTTCTAATGCGGACCCTGAGGCGCAAGCGAAATCAGTACGTGCGGACACAAACAATCCAAAACCCAAAACCCAAAACCCAAAATCGAATAAGGTTCAGGACGCCTACAGCCTCCGATGCATGCCCCAGGTCCACGGCCCCGCCCGCGACACAGTAGCCTACGTAAACAATATCCTCACCATCGAAATAAACGGCGCCAACGACAACCCCTTAGTCTTCCCCGACGATGACGACCTACCAGACATCACACTAACTTCCAACGATCAATCCAAAACCCAAAATCCAAAATCCAAAATCATAAGCGGTGGTAACTTCCACGGCGCGCCTGTCTCCGTCGCCTCCGACTTCCTCGGCATCGCCGTCGCCCAGCTAGCCAACATCAGCGAGCGCCGCCAGGCCCGCCTTGTAGATACAGCAGCCCACGGCGGCCTCCTCCCGGCCTTCCTCATCGAGCACGGCGGCCTCAACAGCGGCTTCATGATGGTGCAGTACACCTCCGCCGCCCTAGCCTCCGAGAACAAAAGCCTCGCCCACCCCGCCAGCGTTGACACCATCCCCACCTCCGCCAACATCGAAGACCACGTCAGCATGGGTCCCATCGCAGGTCGCCACGCCCGTGCCATAGTCGCCAACACCGCCCGCGTCCTCGCCCTCGAAGCGATGATGGCTGCCCAGGCCCTCGACTTCCGTATGCGCGCCGAACCCAAGGCCCAGAGGGCACCCCGCATGGGCAACGGCACCCGCGCCGCCTACCACCTCATCCGCCAGCACGTCCCCTTCCTCGAAAAAGACGTCAATTTCCAGCCCCATATCGCCGCGATGGAAAAGCTGGTCGTGAGCGGCGAGTTGGCAAATGTCGCCAAAGGTCTAGCCAAACCCCACCCATTGCCTGTATAATCCCTCACGCATGGTCTCAACCCCATGCAATCGCGCTCTATCACCCGGTCACTCTCACACCTGGAGGCGCTCATGATCCGCAGGCTATCGACGCTGCTATCTTTGCCGGTCTTCTTCGCTCTGCTCTTTATCACTCCACCTTCCCCTGCCACCTCTCGTTCGCTCCATGAAAACCCCACTCAACCCACCTGGGACCCAGCCTGCTACAAAACCAACGAGCAGACCCTCGCTTTCCTCCAGAACATCGCCGCCGCCTACCCACAAATAGCCACCCTCACCAACATAGGCAACGCCTGGGAAGGCACGCGCCCCCTCTGGCTCATGCACATGACCAGCCCTAACCACCCACTCCCCAAGCCTGCCCTCTACCTCGTAGCCGCCCAACACCCACGCGACATAGCAGGCCCAGCCGTTCTCCTGCGCTTTATCGACTACCTCGCCCGTAACTACAACGTCGACCCCGATGTTACCTGGCTCCTCGATAATCGCTCTCTCACATTCCTCCCCGTATCAAATCCTGATGGCTACTACCAGGTTTACTTCAACAGCCTCAACGCCTACAAGAACCGCAACAACGACTACTGCGCCAACTCGCTCAACCGTGGAGCCGACATCAACCGCAACTACCCCTTCCACTGGAACCAGGGTGGCACAAGCGCCCTCCCCTGTGACCTCTCCTACCCCGGTCCCTCACCCCTCTCAGAGCCTGAGACCAATCACATCCTCGACTCTCTCGTCGCAGCCGACACCGATCTTGTTATAAACCTCCAGGCCCCAGTCCCATCCATCCTCTATCCCTGGGGCTATTCCTCTTCCCCGCCGCCCGATGCCGCCGGACTCGATGCCCTGGCCTGGAACCTGGGCCGCCTGAACGGCACACCACGCTCTTCCGTCCGCACGCACAACGCCAACGGCCTGATTAGCGGTATCCTAGACGATACAGCCTACGGCAACTACGGCATCCCCGCCTTCACCCTCAACCTCGGAACGTCCATAAGCCCCGTCTGCGCCACCCTCGATACCATCTGGACCGCCCAGCTACCCGCCTTCATTTACGCCTCCAAAGTAACCGGCCTCTCCCCTTCCACCACCCTCACCCGTCCCTTCGGCCCAACCCCCAGCAACCTCGCTGTATCACCCCTCCTATCACCCGGCGCTGTCCAACTCACAGGTGTCATCTCCGCCAACTACGGCACAGTGGCAGGCGCGGTCTACGCCATAGACGACCCCGGCGACGATGGCACAGGCATCCCCATGAGCGGCAACTTCGGCGGAGGCATAGCCAACGTATCAGCCACTGTCGATACCAGCAGCCTCCCCAATGGCCGTCATATGTTCCTCGTCCAGGGCAAAAACGACGCCAACCAGTGGGGCGTCTATAGCTCCGTTTTCTTTACAGTAACCGGAAATGTAATCACGCCTTCGCCCACGCCCCTTCCTGACCTCACGCCTACTGCTTCCCCATCACCCACCTATACCCGGACTCCTACCGCTACCCGCACCTTAACCAACACCCCTACAACCACGCCAACCAACTCGCCCACCCTGTCACCCACATCTACCACAACAGCCATCTCCATCACCGCCACCAACACCCCCACGCGCACTCAGTCCCCCACCATCACTAACACACCTATAAATACCCCCACTCGTACCGAAACACCTACCCGCACTCACACCTCGACTGCCACTTCTACGCGTACCGCCACTCCTACTCGTACGGAGACACCCACCCGTACTGAAACACCTACCCGCACCCCCACTGTCACTCGCACTCATACCTCAACCCCAACAGAGACCTCCACGCCGACCGACACCCCAGACCCAAGCAGCACTCGCACCCTCACCCCAACGCGCACCTGGACACCTATCCCGCCCACCAATACCCCACGCCCGCCCAACACACCTACACCGCTCCCCTGCATCACCTTCACCGACGTCTACCCCAACCAGTACTTCTATCGGGCAGTAGACTGGCTCGTCTGCCGTGGCATCGTCTCCGGCTACCCCGACAACACCTTCCGCCCCTTCAACCCCACCACTCGCGCCCAGATAATCGAGATGGTCGTCCTCGGTGAAGGCTGGCAACTGCAAACCCCGCCCACACCAACCTTCTCAGATGTCACCCCTGCCGACTGGTTCTACGAAGTTGTAGAAACCGCCTTCGCGCACGGCATCATCGGCGGCTACTCCGACGGCACTTTCCGCCCCAACAACCACGTTACCCGAGGCCAGCTCTCCAAAATAATAGTAGGCGCTAGAGCCTGGCCCCTCCTCGACCCCGAAACTCCCAACTTCACTGACGTAGAGCCAGGTTCCCCCTTCTACACCTTCATCGAAACCGCACGCGCCCATAACATAGTAGGCGGCTACGGCGACGGCACCTTCCGCCCATCAGCCGAAGCCACCCGTGGCCAGCTATCCAAAATGCTCCACGAGGCCCTCATCCAGCCTGGCGGCCCTTGAACCTCTACCCGAAAAGGCCACCTCCAATGAACATCGTCAACGTCGGCTACCGCTCCACCAACTATTACGTGCTGGCAGATACCTCCGGCGCCCCCCTGCTGCTTGTAGATGCAGGCTGGCCCGGAACCCTCCCCCAATTCCAACACGCCTGCGCAACTAAAGGCATCCATCTGGCTGGCATCCCCTATCAACTGGTAACCCACTACCACCCCGACCATGCCGGGCTTGCCCAGGAGCTAAAACATCTCGGTGTCCGCCTCATAGTAATCGACAGCCAGCTTGCCGGTATCCCCCTCCTCAGCACCTACGTAAAGCCTAAGGATAACTACACTGACATCGACATTGAAGGCAATACCCTGCTCACCCCAGACGAGAGCCGTGCCTTTCTGTCCCGCATCGGCATCCAGGGCGAGATCATCAGCACCCCAGGCCATTCTGACGACAGCATCACGCTGGTTCTCGACGAAGGAATAGCCTTCACAGGCGATCTGACCTCCCCACTCGCTCTACCCGATGATCCGGCCAACCTCGTCCACCAGAGTTGGGAGAAGATTCGATCCCTGGGCGCAAAAACCATCTATCCAGGCCACGGACCACCAGGCCGCATCTAACCCTGCCCTCTGCCTTCTCCCCTCTGGACTACACCCATGCCCCTCACACCTTACCCCGACATCAACGAGCTACTCGATAGCCTCCTACAACAAATCCGCTCCATCCTCGGCGACAAACTTGTCGGCCTCTACCTCTACGGTTCCCTCGTCACAGGCGATTTCGACTACGACATCAGCGACATCGACCTGCTAGCCGTTACTTCCTACGACCTCAACCCTGCCGAGTTCGACCGCCTTCAGCAGATGCACAATGACATAGCCGGCCAGAACAAGCAGTGGGACAACCGGATAGAAGTAGCATATATATCCGCAGCCGCCCTGAAGACCTACAAAACCCATACCAGCCAGATAGCAATCATCTCCCCAGGCGAGCCGTTCCACATAAAAGAAGCAGGCAAAGATTGGGCGATTAACTGGTACAGCGTCCGCGAAAAAGGCGTCGCCCTCTACGGCCCTCCACCCCAAACAATCATAGACCCCATCACAAAACTAGAATTCATTCAGATTGTAATAGACCAGACAAGGCAGTGGAGCGGCTGGCTCGATAATATCAAGTCACGTCCCTACCAGGCCTATGCTATCCTGACAATGTGCCGGGCGCTTTACGCATACAAGCACGGCGATCAAGTTTCCAAGAAACAGGCGGCTCTATGGGCACAACAGGAGCTACCCGAATGGTCTCTCCTGATCAGCAACGCTCTCGCCTGGCGTGAAGCATACCGGGATCAGGAAGTAGATCATAAGGCAACCCTCCCCGAGACAATAAGATTCGTCCGCTTCGTTATAGGCCGAGTTACCGGCACAGCCCATAGCGGCGAGCAAAATAAGGACCAATAATGACCGATGCAGAGTGGACACAACTCAAGAGATACTACAAGTTTGGCCTTGCCGAGCGCCGCCCCTTACTGCCATACGAATTGGAAGACCAATCCGCCCGCATCCGCTCCGACCGGGACCTATCAGACTTCCACAAACTCGTCGCCGAGATCGACTCACTGCGGGCTGCCCTCCACAGGTATGGCAACCACGACCCCTCATGCGACTACCCGCGAGGATACTGTGACTGTGGGTATAAGCAAGCATTAGGCAATATCTAAGGGGGCGTTAAACTAAGGCTAGACCCTAAAGCAGCATTATCGCCCTTACTCGTGTGATAGGTTAGAATACATCCCAGGAAGGTAAGAACCGCAAATAGTTCACAGGAGATCACCTATGCCTGGTAAATGGCTTCCCCCAGTACTCCTAATCGCTCTGCTACTCCTCATCGCGGCCTGCGACGGCACCAATCCCGCGCCACCCAACGGCGGTCAACCCACAGTAGAAGTCCGCGACGACCTCCCCCTCCTTCGCACCCGCATCAACCTCCCCACTACCGTCACTGGAGCCAAGTGGACTGTACAGCCCCTCGGCACCTCCACAAGTGAAGTACCCGGCCCTACCGACACTGTCCTCTACGCTTACCTGATCGCAAACGATGATCAACCTCTCAGCTTTGGAGCACAGCCCAGGCAAGGGTCCCCCCAACAAAGCATCACCCTCCCCACCGGCGTAGCCGAGGCAATCATCCCGGCAAGCGAGTTGAATAGCGTCGTCAAGAAACCGGGCACCTACCAGATGCACGGACTGGCCTACGACCCTTCCTACTTCGACCTCGGCAGCTATCGGGGACTATTCGCCATAAAACTAGCCAACGGCATGCTTGTAGCTATGCAGACCCAGTAAAAACATCTGAATTGGAGTGTAAAGGCCAATGAACGCACAACCTGAACAACCTCCCCGGCCCGCCGAAACGAAAAAGCGCAACCCTATCCTGAGCACACTCGCCGTGCTCAGCGTCGCAGCCCTCCTCCTCTTTGTTGGCAAACAACTATCCGACAGATACTTCATCCCCGACGTGCCTGGTGTAGTGCTGACCGACCTGCATAGCATCGACGACCTGCGCCTCCGTTTCAACCAGGACATTGGAACTCCGCGCCTCGTCCTGCTCCTTTCACCCACCTGAGTAGAATGCCTTGCCGGTGCCCGTGCGGTACAGCAGGACATTATGGAGAAACACCCCACCTCGAACTTGCGTGTCTATACCATCTGGTTCTCCATGCTTGGTGGTGACTCTCGCTCAGGCTGGCGCAGTGGTGCCTTACCCAACCCACGAGTTACCCACCTGTGGGACGAGCAACGCCTGGCAGCCCGGTGGTTCAGCCAACATGTAGAACAGACTGAAGGTCTCGTCTGGGACACGTACATGCTATATGGGCCTCAAGCCAGGTGGGATAATGTGGACAGCGCTCCGGGGCCGCTCATCAGTTCAGGCGCTACTGTCGTAAGGAAGCGCGCAGAGCTTGAAGCCAGCTTGCTTCCTCTATTAGCCGAGGAAACGAAACCCTGACGCGGAGTGTTATGAACAAAGACACCTCAACCCTTCCACAAACAGACCAACAGTCCCGCTCCCTGCCCTGGGACGCCTGCAACAACGCCCGCGATCTGGGCGGCTACCCGACTGCGAACGGCAACCCTACCCGCTGGCAGGCCCTCATCCGCTCAGACACCCTCTACCTCCTCACACCCGCCGGGCAGACAGCCTTGCGCGACTACGGCGTGCGCACCATCATCGACTTACGCTCGCCCCATGAGCTTGAAAGAGAAGCTAACCCCTTCGCCACCCAGCAGGAAATCGAGGGCGTGCCACGCTACTTGAACATCCCCCTCGTCGATGAGGATACAGCGGCCACGGGCGACGCAGCCGGGTCTATGCAAGACGATTACTGTATCATCTTAGACAAGAGCAAAGAGAGTATGGCCTCAGTCATCAACGCCGTCGCAGCTAACATCCAACAGGGAGCTGTGCTGGTCCACTGTGCCGGGGGCAAAGACCGCACCGGCATTATCATAGCCCTCCTCCTTTCTCTGGCGGGCGTGCCGCGTGACACAATAATCGAAGACTACGCCCTCAGCGAAACCCTCTTAGAACCCTCTCACTCCGCCTGGCTGGAAGCTCAGGCCCAGGCCCAGGGCCGCCCCATCGAGCGCCCGCGTTGGATGTTCTCGCGCCCCGAGACGATGCAAGCCACCCTCGACTACCTCGACCAGGAATACGGCGGAGCAGAACCCTACCTACATTCCGCCGGAGTAACCCCTGCCACCATCGCACAACTCCGCAACCATCTCCTAGTACCCCCTGACGACGCGAGCAGTTGATATATCGCCTCCTTCCGTCCCTCCGCCGAAACCCCCGAGACCAAATTCCAGCTGCTCACGAGAGCCTCATCCAGGCCAGCGAACCTTACGAAAACAGCATAGGATAAAGCCCTGCTCGCCACATCTATCGACACATAGAAGCGCAACTTCGGATAGGGTGAGCCGTGCAAAGCATAGACCGGGTGCCGCAACTAATATACAATGGTAATAGGCTCGACTTTTACCACACCACAGCTGATTGAGCATAGTGGTGTTTGGATCGGCGAGCACAAAGCAATGTATGACTGCTACATATAAGACCACAACAGGCAACCTTAACAAGCTATCCCCTTTGGATAGGCAGGCACACGATTGGTTTAGGTTCGTGCTGTCCTTCCCTCCGCATCTAGTTCGTGAGTACCTGACTCGCTTTGGAGTCACCGAAGGGCAGCAGGTTCTTGATCCATTCGCTGGCACGGGTACTACATTAGTCGAGTGTAAAAAGCTAGGTATAGCTAGTTTTGGCCTGGAAGCTAATCCCGTAGCACAATTTGCCGCCCAGGTGAAAATTGATTGGAGTGGTGACCCTGACACGCTCATAAGCCATGCCCATACAATAGCTGAATCTACAATCGCTGAGTTGGAGGCAGAAGGCATCGACGACGACCCCTTGCCCTTGTTCCGCCGTAACGGGAACCGCCAGGAGCACCAAGTACTACGCAGACTGCCGGCAGAGCAGGAAAAGTTACTACTCACCAACTCGATCAGCCCCTTACCACTGCATAAGACGCTGATCCTATTGGACCAGATGCGCCAACAACACGAGGAGCAATACAGCCGGTACGAGAAGCTGGCATTATCTGACGCGCTTGTATCTTCGATTAGTAATTTGCATTTCGGCCCAGAGGTGGGAGTTGGTACCATGAAGCCGGATGCGCCGGTAGTTGGCCCCTGGCTAAATCGCGTTTCAGCTATCGCCGCTGACCTTCGGACGTTGCGCGAGCAAGACGCCACGCCTGCCTCCGTCCACTTGGCTGATGCCCGGCGGGTTAGTCAAGTGTTAGCGCCCCACTCTATAGACGTTGTTATTACTTCTCCGCCCTATCCTAATGAGAAAGACTATACACGTACGACCCGTCTAGAGTCCGTGCTGTTAGGCTTTGTACAAACCCGAGCCGATTTGCAAGCTCTCAAGAAAGGGCTGGTAAGGTCAAACACTAGGGGAGTGTATAAAGGCGACCAAGACGATATGTGGATCGAAGGGCACCCCGAAATAGAGAGAATAGCAGACGCCATTGAAGCTCGCCGTATCGAATTGGGTAAGACGAGCGGCTTCGAGAGGTTGTATGCCAGGGTGACAAAGTTGTACTTTGGTGGTATGGCCCAACACCTGGCCGACTTGCGAGTAGTGCTTCGACCAGGCGCACAATTAGCTTATGTAGTCGGAGACCAGGCGTCCTACCTGCGAGTTATGATCCGCACGGGACAACTGCTGGCGGACATAGCCGAACAACTAGGCTATGAGGTCGAAGGAATAGACCTGTTCCGCACACGGTTGGCAACCGCAACCAAAGAACAACTCCGAGAAGAAGTAGTTATACTACGCTGGCCAGGCTCAGGAGCTGTAAGCAATGCCAGGCACTAAAGGGCCTAACCGCTACAATCAGATTATAGAGCGCATTTTCTTAGCTCGTTACCAGACCGGTGATACTCAGGTCTGCTTCGAGCGCGAGGATATTGAGCGCACAGCTGTCGAACTGGGTATTAAGAACCCAAAGAATCTCGGTGACCTGATTTACAGCTTCCGGTATAGAACTTTGCTGCCTGCTTCCGTGCAACGTACCACGCCAGGCGGCAAAATGTGGATTATCCGACCAGTAGGCCGAGCCAAGTATTGCTTTGATCTGGTGACGGCGCACGCGATTACCCCCAATCCTAACCTAATAGAGACTAAAGTACCGGATGCCACACCAGGGATCGTGGCTAAATATTCATTCAACGACGAGCAGGCCCTACTAGCCCGGCTACGCTACAACCGTCTGATTGACATTTTCACCGGTGTGACCTGCTATTCTCTACAGAACCACTTACGCACCACCGTACCAGAGTTTGGACAGGTTGAGACCGATGAGATTTACGTAGGTGTGGATCGGCGAGGCGCTCACTATATTTTCCCTGTGCAAGCGAAAGGTGGCACCGACCGCCTGAGTATTGTACAGATCGAACAGGATTTCGGGCTTTGCCGACGTAAGTTCCCCGACCTGATTTGCAGGCCCATAGGAGCACAGTTTCTCACCGACTCAACAATCGCCTTGTTCGAACTGGCCGAAACTGACGATGGCATTCGGATAGCCGCAGAGAGGCACTACCGTTTGGTGTCACCCGATGACGTAAGTAGTACCGATCTTGAGCAATACCGAGGTCGTCCTCTGGGCGACTGAGCTAAGGTACACCCCTCAATTGCCTCAAATATAGTAGATGTGCACAACTCCACCCCCAATCGCGCAAGAGGGGGTTGCAACATGGGACCCGCTGGTGCCCCACCCAACTTATAAACCAAGCCACGACCGGCTCTGACCCGCTGATCATCCGCTCCCCCTGGCTCATTCCCTACCCACACTCACCACTCAGCGTTACACATACACCACTACAAACTCAGCGCTTCTCACTCAGCAAGAGTGAACCAGTTGCGTTGCGCTTTCGGGGCACCACGGTCATGCCATCCCGTCCAACAAACGACCCACTCCCCTTGCCCCGAAATCCAATCCCACGTACGCTCGGTACCAGACGAAAACACTATTGCCTTCGAGCCACGCGAGTGCTATACTCTTCTTTACTACACAACCCATCTCCTATGTTCTCCGCAGTCAGGTTGTGCTTCGTAAGGATTACACAGGCCCCGCGTCCACCAAAACGCCCAGGACCGTTTAGCGAAACACAGGCTTTCCCCATGCCTGACAAAACCAATCGAGAACATGCTGATCCGAGCGCCCGTCCACGCTCCCCACACCGCGGAGAACATCTGGAGCACGAACGCGCCTCCCAACCAGCCGCTCAAGAAAAGCCTCCTTACTCCTCTTCCTTACTTGCCGACCCCCGGCTGCATATGCGCGGCAATCACCCCGTGCAGATCGCCGCGATGCAGCGCATGCAGCAGACCCACGGTAATCGCGCTGTCAGGCGCACTCTCCAACGTACCGCTCATGCACCCACACGGCAACTACAAGCCTCTCAGGTCGGCATGGGTGTTCAACGCTGGCCGTTCTCCTGGGGTATGGGCGGTAAGGCTGGGACCTCAACCGGCGCCGCCCCCACCGTAGAGAAGAAGAAACAGCCCGTTAAAGGTACAGAAGTTATGAAGTTTGGCCTCGTAGCCAAAGTAGACCCCCACCTCTCCCTTTGGGCGGACCCTGATCAGACCGGCCCGGCTCTTGCCCAGCTAAAGTTCAACGACCGCATCTTCGTGCGCACCGAAGTCCCCGGAGATCTCTACTACGTTGTCACAAGAGATGGTAAACAAGGCTACATCTGGAAGAAGAAGGTATTTCTCAACCCACCTGAGCCGAACGCTACCCTGCATCAAGTAGAGGCAGGTCAGTACGCCTACGCCGTCGCGCGTAAGTTCTATTCAAACGACATCCAGGACGATGCCGACCTGCGGTTCTACGTCAACGCGCTAGTCCATGTGAATGGCGGTGTTGGCAATCCCAACAAAGGAATATATCGCAAAGCCGACGACGACGAAGATTGGGAAGAGACCAAAACCACCGCCGGTAAGTACATCTGGATACCCAGCGCCCGCTACGCGCTCACCCTGCGCGGCATAGTCAAGAAGGGCAGCCGTAAGGAAACCGTAAAAGGCTGGTTTCAGGCGGGAGCCGAATGGATAACCGAGTTCGCAAAAGGCCTGCTGGAGGGCGGCAAGCAGTCTCTCCTTAGTCTATTTTCCATAGAATTGGCGGAGAAAATCTGGGAGTTGATGCAAAGTGACTTCTCAGATATTGCTGTGGCAATCTACGAGTGGGTGACTGAGCTGACATGGGAAAAGGTCGAAAATTTCTTCGGGGGCCTTGCTGATCGATTTAACGAGTTCGAGGCCAAATGGAACAACAAGAACGTATTTAAAGCGGCTCGCTTCCAGGGCCACGTCATAGGATTCGTCCTTATGGACTTCGTTGTCGGCGCGGTGGCCGGTGCAGCCTTGAAGATGGCCTCCAGGTTGCCCGGTGTAGCATTGAGGGCTGTCGAGGGTCTGGCTGAAAGTCGCAGGCTGGTGACCGTAGCCAAAGAGCTTGGAATAGCCAGGAAGATTGAGACGGCTGCTAATGAAGCAAGGCTGGCCCAGGCCGCAGCCAAGAAGCTAGAGAAAGAGGCCGCCGAGGCCGCAGCCAAGAAGCTAGAGAAAGAGGCTGCCGAGGCCGCAGCCAAACAGGGCGCTAAGGCTACAACACCCACCCATAAACCCGACCCTTCCCGCACGCCAGGGGGTAAAGCAACCAAGATCGAGGCGGGCGACGATGTTTCCACGGTGCGCTCCCTCACAAAAGAAAACGAATCTGCCCAGAAACTGGCTAAAGGCGGCTATGATGTAGTGCAGAATCCCAAGGTGCCGGGCGGCAAGAATCCCGATTACCTTATAGAGGGGCGCGTATTCGATAACTATGCGCCGAGCACATCGAAGGTCCGCAACATCTATAGCGAAATCAAGACCGCTAAGGTCGACTCGGGGCAGGCAACCCGTATTGTGCTCAACCTCGACGATAGCCCTGTAACCATCGAAGCCCTGACGAAGCAGTTCAAGGATTGGCCGATGTCCGGTCTTGACGAGATCATTATCGTGCGTGGGGATAAGGTTATCCCTTTCTTCCCATTCTAGAAAGTCACCGGGAGGTAGCATGGCATTGGAGTATGCGTTGCATCTGGAAGTTGATATGCAGCCTGAGAAGGCACTGAACTCTTTGCGTAAAATCCTTTGCCTGGAAAGTGCAAGCAACGAGGAGCCTCTAGAAGCTCCAGGCGTCGTAATAAGCGCCTTCAAACAATCCCTTATAGGGCAAGAGATCATCGAAGAGGCATTCAGCTTCCGACCGGAGACGATAGTCTGGTTCCGCATCAAGCCAAAAGAGCGGCGTGTCATAGGTAGGAAGACATTGCTAACCGCCACACTGGGCATGCTAAAAGAGTGTTCAGGCGATGCTGTTTTACTGTTCAACGGCGAGGATGTTGTGCTTAAGAGGATTCACGGGAAGCTCGTTGCCAACGAAGCCTTCAGCTTCTGGGTCGCACCGGAGCTTGATAAGGCAAACCAACCATACGAAGTAAAAGACATCCCTTCGCCCCTGCTATGAACCAGGACCACCATGCAAAGATTCACATCACTATGCCCTTCGCGCCATGAGCGTAGCGAACTCGGTGGACAAAACGTCCACACCCTTTACCACTTTATGGCCCAAACCAATTTACTACCTGAATGGACTACCCAAAAACTGTCTCAAAACAGCCGACCAAAGGGCATTAATAAGTAGAGGCTGCAGACCTCCACCCCCAATCGCGCAAGAGGGGGTTGCAACATGGGACCCGCTGGTGCCCCACCCAACCTTATCAACTCATAAACCCAAAGCCAAGACCGGCTCTGACCCGCTGATCACCCGCTCCCCTGGCTCATTCCCTTCATTCCCACCCATACTCACCAGCCAGTGACCACCGACTACTGGTCACTGGTCACTCAGCGCCACACTCCCACCATTACAAACTCAGCGCTTCTCACTCAGCCAGAGTGAACCAGTTGCGTTGCGCCTTCGGGGCACCACGGTCCAAACCGTCTTATCCGTCCAACAAACGGCCCACTCCCACTGCCCTGATGCCAACTCAATTCATAATTCAAAACTCAAAATTCATAATTACGATTGACACCCCATCCGCGCTCTGCTAGAATAGCTCAGTTCAAGGCCACGCCCCATTTGTTGAACGTCGTCTCCTGCTTCTCTCCAAGCATCACATAACCTCGCGCCCCTACCAACTGGCCTGGACCATCACGCGACCCCCTTATTCTCCGCGTTAGTATCGTGGCGGAGTACAAGGGGCAATAGCTTAGAGGAGGGAGACAAATGATACACATAGAAGCAAATAGACGAGTTTACCGTTATTGGCTCTTCGCAATGCTGGCACTTCTGCTCAGCGTTGGCTTGAGCGCGGGAGTAGTATTAGCGGGTGACCCCGATGGCGGTTCCCAGGCGAGCGACGCTGGCATGCCTTCCCAGCCCGGGCCTGTCGCCCCCGCGGGCGCCTGTGTACAGGCCATCAACGGCTCACTGGTAGCCTCTGATCCTGACCAGACAGGACGCATCTTCCGAGATGACCCAGGGTCCACCTGCATCGTGCCACAGACGTGCGCGCCGTTCGATGCCGTACCCAGGAACTATGATGTCTACACCTTCACCAACACAACCGGCGCGGCAGTTTGTGTCACAGTAGATCTGCTCACACCTTGTGAAGGCACCCAGTACATACAGAGTGCTGTCTATTCACCAACCTTCAACCCCACATCGTTGTGCACCAACTTCGTGGGAGACATAGGGGCCAGCCCTTTTGCTAACAGTTCCAAGAGCTACTCAGTCACCATACCGGCTGGGGCACAGTTCCAGGTAACGGTGAACGAAACGTCAGGTGGAGCCTTGTGCCCCTCCTACACTCTCACCGTTTCGGGCAACTTTTGCACCCCCTGCGAGCTCAGCTTCAGCGACGTGCCCGCCGACAATACCTTCTACCCATCGGTGCGCTGCCTGTCATGCCGTGGCGTCATCTCTGGCTACGCCGATGGCACCTTCCGTCCCAACAACCCGGTAACTCGAGGTCAGCTTGCCAAGATGGTCAGCAACGCCGCCGGCTTCTCCGAACTGCATGCAGAGCAGACATTCGAGGATGTGCCCCCTGAGAACACCTTCCACGTATGGATCGAGCGCCTCTCCTCCAGGGGCTTTATGGCAGGCTACACCTGCGGCGGTCCTGGGGAACCGTGCGTTTCAGGGAAGCCCTACTTCCGACCCAATGCCAATGCCACACGCGGGCAGACCTCCAAAATCGTCTCTAATACGGCGGGCTTGACCGAGACACCCTCCGACCAGACCTTCCAGGATGTACCCCCAACCTACACCTTCTACAATGAGATAGAGCGCCTTGCCAACCGTGGTATTATGTCCGGCTACGCCTGTGGCGGTCCTGGCGAGCCGTGTGTCGCACCTGAGAACCGTCCCTACTTCCGCCCCGTCAACAACGTAACCCGTGGTCAGTCGTCCAAGATCGTGGCCGGTGCCTTCTACCCCGGCTGCGTGACCCCTTGATGATGTAAGCCCCACTGCGTAATAAGGAAGGGTAGGCTCTCAGGTCTACCCTTCCTTCATCCTTCAGCCCCAACTCCTTCGCGCCTTCCAGGTGAGAACCACCAATCTCCTCTCAACACCCACTTCTCTGCGGAGTGGCTAAAAGAGAAGAGGCAAATGTAGGGGCAGAACAATGTGTCCGCCCTCTACGGGCGCAAACCAGGCAAGGGCGGACACACGGGTCCGCCCCTACATTTGCCTTTTTCGCCACTCCCCTTCTCTGCGGTGAATAACAAACCCGGTCCAATTCTGGTATACTTGGAAACGTCGTTTCTCCCGAGGACTATCCAGCAAAGGACAGGCACAATCAAAAGCCCAAGATCCAAAACCCAAAATCCAAAATTCGGTGCCCCCCTTATCGCGCTCCTCGGCTGCCTCATCCTTCTAACAGTCGATTCCGGTAGCCGTCGCGCCGAGGCATCCGCCCCCATTTCGCAGACGCCTCCCCCTTCCATCGACGCACCCAAACTGGTCAACATGTACTTCCGCGACCGCTCTGAGCCTGCCCTCTGGCAAGAGCTAGGCTACGACCTACCCGAAGCCGTCGTCTCCTCCGATGTCCCAGGCTACCTTGCCTACGTCCCCAACGTTCCGATGACCCCCGACCAGTACCTACTCGCCCGCTCCCACAACATATACGTCCGCGTCCTCGGCCCCGTCCCCTCCTCCGAGCCAGACTGGGACCCCGCCTGCTACCGCGACTACACCGCCATGCTCGCCTACCTCAATAACGTC
>JBBRVL010000042.1:0-15617 GCA_038246925.1 Chloroflexia bacterium | reverse complement strand
TGCCGTTCGCGTCGCTATTCGAGCCAGCTATCGAATATGCCGAGAACGGCTTCCGCGTGTCACCCATCGTGGCCGCTGCTTGGATTCGCGCTGTACCAATTTATTCCGCGAACAAGGGGCCTGCGTTCAAGGGCTGGCTGGAGAGTTACGCCCCCAAAGGACGCGCACCCAGGTCGGGCGAGGTGTGGTCGAGCAAGGCGCTTGGGATGAGCCTGCGCCGCATAGCCGACTCACAGGCCGATGATTTCTACAAAGGCGACCTGGCCCGTCAGATAGCACGCTTCGCCTCGCAGACAGGTGGCCTCATAACCGAGGGTGACCTGGCGGCGCACACCAGCCGGCGCACACCAGCACCTGGGTAGACCCCATCTCCACCACCTACAGGGGCTACCAAGCCTGGGAGATGCCACCTAACGGACAGGGTATCACGGCGCTTATCGGCCTGAACATCCTTGAAGGCTTTGAGCTAGACAAACTAAAGAGGGACAGCACGCGCTCATTCCATTTGCAAATCGAGGCTCTCAAGCTGGCCTTCGCCGATGCTTTTCGCTATGTTGCCGACCCAGCCTTCGCTTCAGTGCCAGTTGGAGGCTTGCTCGATAAAGGCTACGCGGCCAAACGGCGCGCGCTCATCGGCAATCGCGCCCTCCAGCCCGCGCCCGGTAACCCTAACTCAGGAGGCACAGTTTACCTTTGCGCCGCGGACTCCGACGGCATGATGGTCAGCTTTATCCAATCGAGCTACCTCGGATTTGGCTCCGGCATCGTCGTTCCAGGCACGGGTATAGCTCTGCACGACCGCGGCGCGAACTTCAACCTCGATCCCAACCACCCCAACCGCCTGGAGCCGGGCAAACGGCCCTATCACACTATCATCCCCGGCTTCCTGACACGCAACGGAGAGGCGGTCGGACCATTTGGTGTGATGGGCGGCTTCATGCAGCCTCAGGGACACATCCAGATGGTCGCCAACACAATAGACTACCATCTCAACCCACAGGCAAGCCTCGATGCTCCCAGGTGGCAGTGGACAAGCGGCAGGGGCATTCAGATCGAATCAGACGCCGACCCGGCCATCATAAAGAGTTTGAGAGCGATAGGCCACCAGGTAAGTGTGCTCCCGCCGAGTGGCACCTTCGGGCGCGGCCAGATCATCTGGCATAAACTCGGTGGCGGCTACGTGGCGGGCAGCGACAAACGTGCCGACGGCTACGCAGGCGCTATATAACTGCAACACCCAGAGGGTGCCCGGCGGCTAGAACCCCCCTCAAAAAGCATCAAGTATCAGGATCAAGATAAAACTTAGGATTGTCATTCTGAACGCAGTGAAGAATCCGTCTTCCTACGAACCCTCTCATTCGACTTGTATACCAACACGTTCTAACAGATCCCGACTGAGTTGCGCCCGGTACTTGATCGGCTTCTTTTCCGGCCCATGAGAATCCGACCCTGAACTGACGAGCAAATGGTGCTGCTCGGCGTAATTCACATACATTGCGATCTGCTCCGGCGTATGAGCAGGATAATATGCCTCTAACCCATCAATCGGGACCTCCCGGCGAAGCTCGTCCAGCAAATCTACGTCATAGAGAGTGAAGTCGCCTCCCCGTCCTGGGTGTGCAATAATACAGACTGCACCGCTCCGGTGGGCAGCATCGACCACGCCAGCAAGATCAGTCGTCGCAAAGTAAAAGCCTGCATTCGTCATGATCTTGCCTATAGATCCTGGTCCCGTGCTATATCCGTGATGTTGCAACAGCAGACCAAGCTCATTTGATTGGAGAGGCTTTCCCATCTTCTCCTTCAAGATTTCTGCTTCACGCGGAAACGCATACCCTTTCCGAAGTAGTTCCAAGTACGCTTCTCGGGTGATTTCATTCTGTCGGCTTACCACTTCCTGGGCAAGTTCATGCAATTCGTTCGACTCGGGATTGAAGCCATAGCAAAGGACGTCAGTAGCCCTGCCCTTCCACGAAGTGCTCATCTCCACCGCCGCAAGAACCGGCAATCCCTTCTGCGCCCCCAGTTGTTGCACCGCTGCAACGCTATCTACACGGTCATGGTCGGTCACCGCTACGAGGCCGAACTCCTCACCCACAAGGTAGTCAATCAGTTGTTCAGGCAGCCATGTGCCGTCGCTGTACGTGGTATGCATCTGGAGATCAATAGCAGAATCAGTAGACAGGGTAAGATTGGTGGTTAGCGGCTCCATAAGCATATCCTTTCACCAGGGTCTATTCTCCGCCAGGCAAGTTGATATGTCCCCGCGGACGTTACTCAGCAGCCTCTATGCAGGCCTCGATTTCGGCGATGGCCTGGGCGGTGTCCTTGAATAGAACCCCGTTGATACCAACCTCGCCCGCAGCAGATACAGCCGCCTCAACATCGTCCACGAATATAACCTCTTCGGGCTGTACGCCGAGCCGCTCCTGCTTCTGCCGCTTCTGTGTCAGAGCCAGCTAGCAACCCAATCATCTGCGCCACTACCGCAATCGGCAAGATCAACGTAGTGGCAGTAGACGCCATCAAGGGCGACAACGTCGCAGGGGCAACAGTGGCTGTCTACAACACCAACGGTGTGTTAGTGCTCAAGGGCACGACCGATGCTAACGGCAACTTCGTCACCTACAGCTGCACCGGCACCTTCAAGGAGTACGGCGAGATGGTGAATGTCAGCGCTGATCAGACTTCTTCTGTGAAGGCAGCCCTCCAGCCCACTTCTTCCAGGCTTAGCGGTCGCTAATAGAAACTTATCTAAAGTAAAGTATATGTGAGCGTTTTCGCTCCAGGTAAAGCAAAAGCACTCGGAGTAATTATATCTCCGGGTGCTTTTGCTTTACCCGCGCCACGTCGACACATAAAGCTACCCCTGTCTGCTCACTTTCTTATTGTCCTGGCGGAGCTACGGCGAGGCCATCATATGCCTGGGCTTCCCAGGAGGCCATAAATTTCTTCCAGGGTACTTCATATTCGTAGAGGCGTTGGCGTCCGGTGCTTGTCGGTCCTAATGGGTCGCGTATGACGACGACATCCTTGTTGAAGCCCATCACTACCAGGGCATGATCATTCCCTAGCACGCCCTTGGCTGTGCGCCCATCAGGCATCACCCATGTCACGGGCACCCAGGGCTTGAAGTCCACCGTCGTCTTTATCCACACCAACTCGCCCCGGAGCAATGCCGCTTCGAGGCTTGGCCTGTCCTGTACCGCCGTCACCTTAAGCCCGTATGCCTCGAAAGCCTTGCGCATCGCCTGGCCGGTCGAGCGCGCGAGGAAGTTCTTAGTATAATCTCCCGAATACGTATTCGTGATATCCCCACCGTAGACTATCACCCCGTCCTTCGTCTCTTCATAATACGGCTCGATACTTTTATCCAGCCCAACCGCCGCCACCATATCCTCCAGGCCAACGTCGAACCCGTAAGTCTTGAATACAATCCAGGCAGCATCAAATTCGCAAGTATAGTGGTACCACTGCCCCTTCTTGATGGCAGCCTTATTGTAGGCGTCATAAGTGCGGCCATTTACCACTACAGGCTCAGTTTCCGGCGCGACAACAGGCGGAGAGGTTGGAGTGGCAGCTGCGACTTCCACAACTTGTGTAGATGTGGGCGCAGCAGATACAATTTGCGAGGTCGGGTACCCTCTGGGTGTTGATGCCGACGCAACAACTTTAGTAGGCTCAACCTGACCGGTTGTGGTTCCTGCCGATGGTATTGTCAGCACTTGATCTATTTGCAAGAAGTCGGCGGACGAGATGTCGTTGGCTGCCATAAGCTCTGCCGTAGCCACGTCGAACTGCTCAGCAATCTGCGACAGGGTATCACCTGGCTGTACTGTATAAGTGCGTGGTGCGCCACCCGCGCCCGGCGCTGTAGATCCGTTGGGCACGATACTGGTTGGCGATGACGTAATGGTAGCATCTGGACCAGGGGATTGAGCCACAGGTAAGGATGTAGCGGCAGAGGTTGGTGTGCTCTCTGCAAGACCTTGAGGCGATCCGGTACTCGCCAGGTCACAGCCCACCAAAGCCAGCGCCAGCAACGGCACCAGAAGCAAAGCTATCTTGATTGGGGGCTGTAGGGGCGGACCTATGTGTCCACCCTTGCTATGACGTAGCAAGATCGTTTCTCCATTGTATAAGCATATACTGATACCTTACGGTTTTACGGCTACATATGTCAAGGCATCGTGCGTCATGCAAGCCTTCTCGACCCTGCTGACGGTGTTGGGACCGCAATACCGCAATATAGTACAATTACGTCTGTGAAGACAGATTCCTATTCTGCAAGCACCCTGGGAATAGCACTGTGGTATTGACACGCCACGCATGCCCCCTTATACTGATCGCAGCCCCGAAGGGTGTAAGCCAAGTGAGGCAGATAATCTCAGACAACCATGGCAACCATGGCAACCATGGCACCCCCCCACACTCGGTTGCGGGGCTGCACGCCGCATCAACACCCCCCCTAACACTGCGCATCCGGCCTTCCCGAGGCTGGACATCTATCAATCTGCGTGAGCTTTGGGAGTACAGGGAGCTCATCTATTTCCTCGTATGGCGCGATATCAAGGTACGGTATAAGCAGACCGTGATGGGCGCAGGCTGGGCAATTATCCAGCCCTTCTTCACTATGGTGGTCTTCAGCCTCTTCTTTGGCAGACTGGCTAATATGCCCTCCGATGGCGTACCTTATCCCCTTTTTGCTTTTACCGCTCTTGTGCCCTGGACCTTCTTTGCGAATGGTCTAACCCAGTCGTCCAACAGCCTTGTAGGCAGCGCGCATTTGATCACCAAGGTCTATTTCCCGAGGCTCGCCGTGCCGATTGCCACTGTGCTGAGTGGGGTGGTGGATTTCCTGCTTGCTTTTGTGGTGCTGATAACGATGGTCCTCGCCTATGGCTCGCTGCCTTCAGCCAACGTGATCTGGCTGCCCCTGTTCCTGCTGCTGGCGCTGGCTACCTCGCTGGGGGTCGGCCTGTGGCTCTCCGCCATGAACGTGCAGTTTCGCGATGTTCGCTACATAGTCCCATTCCTGACGCAGGTGTGGCTCTTTGCGTCGCCAATCGCCTACCCGAGTAGTCTGCTGTCGGAGCCGTGGAGGACAGTGTATGCGCTCAACCCCATGGTGGGCGTTGTCGAAGGGTTTCGGTGGGCCTTGCTGGGAAGCGGCTCCGCGCCCGGCCCGGCTGTGGCGGTTTCGGGGCTGGTCGCGCTGCTCCTGTTGGCAAGCGGCGCCCTTTATTTCAGGCGCATGGAAAAAACGTTCGCGGATGTAGTCTAGCCATGAGTGAACTCGCAGTCCAGGCACACGGAATAAGCAAGCAGTACCGCATTGGCAGCAACCAGGAGAGCTACCGTACTTTGCGCGACCTGGTGTCAGGCGCCTTCGCCACGCCGTTTCGCAGTGCAGGAAGGTTGTTGCGGGGGGAGGCGGCCCGTCGTGCTGATACTAACGAAACCATATGGGCGCTCAAGGATGTGTCATTCGAGATCAGGCACGGCGAGGCCATGGGGATCATAGGCCGCAACGGTGCGGGCAAGAGCACCCTGCTCAAGATCCTCTCACGTATTACGGAGCCTACGGAAGGGTATGCTGACATAGAGGGACGAGTCGGTTCACTTCTTGAGGTAGGCACAGGATTTCACCCGGAGCTGAGTGGGCGTGAAAATATCTTCCTCAACGGCGCCATCCTGGGGATGAGGCAGGGCGAAACCAAGCGTAAGCTCAACGAGATAGTTGACTTCGCCGAGATCGAAAAGTTCATTGATACTCCTGTCAAACATTACTCTAGCGGGATGTACATGCGCCTGGCGTTTGCGGTGGCGGCTCACCTGGAGCCGGAGATACTGATGGTGGACGAGGTGCTCGCGGTGGGCGATGCCGCCTTCCAGAAGAAGTGCCTGGGTAAGATGAAAGATGTGACCACAGAAGGGCGCACGATACTCTTCGTCAGCCATAATATCGCCGCAATCAAATCGCTCTGCCAGAGCGCAATGCTGCTGGAAGGCGGCAGGCAGGTGATAGTTGGACCTGCTTTCGAGGTAGTGCAACGTTACTTACAGGGCAGCGCGACCATTGCTAGCGAGCGCGCATGGGCTGATCTTGAGCAGGCCCCAGGCAACGAGAAAGCCCGCTTACAAGCCGTACGCATCCTCGACCTCGACGGCCAGCCCGCGAGCCAGGTCAATATCGAGGACCCGCTTGTTGTTGAGGTAGAGTACGCGGTTCTTGCGCCCGATACTGTGCTGAACGTCTCGATCTCCCTCTTTACTCAGGAAGATGTGCATGTTTTCGCCTCTGCTTCCACCACTGACGCTGCCTGGTATCAACGGCCTCACCCCGCGGGCCTATACCGCAGCCGTTGCGAGGTACCCGGCAGGCTATTGAATAGCGGGCGCTATAGTGTGACGGTGCTGCTCGTAGAGCAGGGCGCGCGGGCCATTGCCCAGGTAGATCAGGCAGTCTCCGTAGAGATGGTGGACCTCGGCGCGACAAGGGGTGGTTTTTTTGGATATTGGGGTGGGGTTGTCAGGCCGCTGCTTAACTGGGAGACAGAATGCCTTCAGCCTTTATAGCTCGCCTTCGTAGACACGCCGATATACTCGCTATGGCTAGGCTCTACATCGATATTAGTAGGCTGCTCAGCCGGATACCGGTTGATTTTGGAGGCGGTTGCAGCGTTTCGAAGGCCTTTGTTCTTGCAGAGTTGATACGTCGCTATAATCTGCGGACAACGCTCGATATCGGCGTCTATAGGGGCAGGTCTCTCTTCCCGCAGGCGCTGGCCCATCGAAGGTTTACGGGTGGAACTGTGTATGGGGTTGATCCCTGGTCTAATGTCGAAGCACGCGAGCACGATGATCACGAGTTCCGAGAGGCTATTGACGAATTCCTCGGCACGACAGATTTCCCAGCCATCTACGAGCAGGTTGCCATTATGCTGAGGGAGTTGCGCCTGGGTAAATACGTAACTCTGGTGCGGAAGACATCCGAGGACGCCATAAGCTACTTCACAAGCAATAATGTCTATTTCGATCTGGTCCATATAGATGGCAACCACGATACAGCCAAAGTGATGCGGGATTTAGAACTGTATCAACCGCGCCTGAAGAAAGAAGGCTTCCTGGTCCTAGATGATGCATCTTGGCGCTCTGTCAGGCCAGCCTACCACCAGTTGAAAAGGAGTATGACACTCGTGTTCAAGCACAAGAATCGCAAGAACGACTACGCACTATTCTGGAACACCGCCGCAACAGGTGGTCCCATCTTGAAGCCCTTGCTCCAGAAATGAGCAGCGATGGTAGCGCGCATCTTTGTGATCATTGAAGCAGCCCGTTCCAGCACTCCTAAACAGCATGCCCAATATAACCACACGCAATAAACACACATCAGATCATCTTCTTCGCCTCTATAGGTATCTGCGGCCAAGGGCCTTTTTACTGCTGCAAGACATCGCTGTTACAATAGAGAACCTTCTTCCCGAAAGTAAGAGGTCCGACAGGCTTGTCATACTGGATGATGTTTTCCCACATCTGCTGTCGCCTTTCAGAATCGCCGAGTATAACAGCTATCTTGCGGCGTGGAAAGACACCATAGTCTACTCTCATCCTCTTAGCTTCCCCGCACTCGGGGAGACCAGGAGCTTCCGCAAGGTACGCAACGAGTACTTGAGCCGCTTTCCCCAATTCAAGGGTAGGGTGTTGAGGTTCAACCGCAGGCGGCGTTTACGTGGGGCGCTCGCTTACTTTATGTTTATTCACAACACCTACTACTTCCTGGACGTTATCGAGCGCAGCAAAATACCTTTCGTTTTCACCCTCTATCCCGGTGGTGGATTCAAGCTCGGTGAAGAGGACTCCGATGTGATACTGCGCCGGGTTTGCTCGTCACAGTTCCTGCGGAAGATAATAGTTACCCAGTCTATCACTCAGAAATACTTGCTCGACAACAACTTCATTGATGCGGAGCGCGTAGAGCTTATCTACGGTGGAGTCTTTCCCTCAGACCAACTCCTCACCGCTGAAGTACCCAGAAAGCGCTACAAGGGCGACAAAGAGACCTTCGATATCTGCTTTGTGGCGCATAAGTACATGAAAGGGGGCGTTGATAAAGGGTATGATCTATTCGTAGAGGTAGCGAGGCTGTTGTCGCAGATGCACCCGGACATATTCTTCCACGTGGTCGGGCCATTCGGGCCGGATGATATAGACGCTCATGACATAGAAGAGCGCATGACGTTCTACGGACCACAGCAGACCCATTTCTTCCCCGATTTCTACTCGCGCATGGACATCATCTTATCGCCGAACGTGCCTTTTGTGCTGTTACCGGGGGCCTTTGACGGGTTCCCCACCGGGAGCTGCATAGAAGCAGGTCTGTGCGGGGTAGCTGTTTTCTGTACAGATAGCTTGGGTCAGAACGTGGTATTCCGCGACGGCGAGGAGATCGTGATCATATCGAGAGACGCCGCCGAAATAGCTGTACTGATAGATAAATACTACCACAGTTATGATGAGTTATGTTACCTGGCCGACCAGGGCCAAGCTGCCTTCAGGCGGGTCTTTGACATCGAAGCCCAGATGGCTCCACGACTGAGGATATTGTCAGAATGTATGACCTGATGGTTAAGACAAGTGATTGCGTGCGGGTAACCAGACCGGGCGCGTGGCGACCTTCCGCACCGGCTATAGGCGACCTTTCCTGCGTTGCCGGTATGCTATACTGATAGGTTGGAGTATCAAGCCATGCCTGCTGAAGAGGAACTGGTTATTTGGGGCGCATCAGGCCACGCTCTTGTAGTGGCCGACATAGTTCGTATGCGGGGCGAGTACCGGATCGTAGGCTTCCTCGACGACACGGCCCCCGACAGAGCCGGAATAGAGTTTGGTGGCTGTGTGGTCCTGGGCGGGAAAGAACAATTACCCTTGCTCTTTGAGCGCGGTGTGCGCTATCTCTTGATAGCGATAGGCGACTGCCGAGCCAGGCTCAGGCTCTCCGAAGTCGGGCGGGCGGCGGGATTTACCATCGCAACCGCGATTCACCCCAGGGCGACCACCTCGGAAGACGTGGTTATAGGGGCAGGCACGGTTATTGCCGCGGGCGCTGTTGTAAATCCGGGGGTGCGTATTGGCGAAAACGTCATAATCAACACCTCCTCATCAGTAGATCACGAATGCCTTATCAGCGACGGCGTACATATCGGGCCGGGATCACACCTGGGCGGCAGGACCACCGTCGGACGCGGCACATGGATAGGTATAGGCGCTTCGGTATCAGACCACATCAACATAGGGAAGCACTCTATCGTGGGCGCAGGCTCAGTCGTGCTGGCTGATATTCCCGACGGTGTAGTAGCCTATGGTGTGCCGGCTAGAGTCATTAGGAGAATTACACCGGATGACCAGTAAGACCCCAAAGACGAGCCTGGACGAGTTAGCCATTTTTGGTGGTACGCCCACATTTAGAGAACCTGTGCATGTCGGTCGGCCCAACATCGGTGACCGTGGGCGGCTCCTGGAGCGTATCAACGACATACTCGACCGGCGTTGGCTCACAAACAATGGCCCTTATGTGCAAGAGCTAGAGCAGAAGATTGCAGAGTATGTAGGTGTCAAGCACTGCATCGCCATGTGCAACGCCACCGTCGGGCTGGAGATTGCTATTCGTGCTCTGGGGCTTACAGGCGAGGTGATAGTGCCCTCTATGACCTTTATCGCCACTGCACACGCCCTTCAATGGCAGGAGATAACCCCGGTCTTCTGTGATATTGACCCAGTGTCTCATACTATCGACCCTGAGCGCATAGAAGAATTGATTACCCCCAAGACCACAGGCATACTGGGCGTGCATGTGTGGGGGCAGCCTTGCGATGTGCAGGCAATCGATGCTATCGCTTCCCGGCGCGGACTCAAGGTGCTGTATGACGCCGCCCATGCATTCGGTTGTACGCACAGGGGCGAGATGATCGGGCGGTTTGGCTCTGCGGAGGTATTCAGCTTCCATGCTACCAAGTTTTTCAATGCTCTCGAAGGCGGCGCGGTCGTAACCAACAATGATGAACTTGCAAAGAAAGTCCGCCTCATGCAAAACTTCGGCTTTGCCGGGTATGACAACGTTATTTACATCGGCACCAACGGCAAGATGAACGAAATATCGGCGGCGATGGGCCTCACATCGCTGGAGACTCTGGATGAGTTTATTTCCGCCAACCGGCACAACTACCATCGATATAAGGCCGAGCTTGAAGGCCTCCCCGGCGTGCGGCTGCTCAAATACAACGAGGCAGAGAAGTGTAACTTTCAATATATAGTGTTGGAAATCGAGGAGAGCATCACAGGGATATCACGGGACATGCTCATTGATATACTGTGGGCTGAGAATGTGCTTGCTCGCCGTTATTTTTACCCAGGTTGCCACCGTATGGAGCCTTATCGCTCCCACTTCCCACACGCCGGGCTGCTACTGCCGGTAACTGAGCTGGTGGTTGAGAAATTGCTGATCTTACCTACAGGCACCGCTGTTGCGGAAGATGACATTAGCGCAATCTGCCAGCTATTGCGGCTGGCCTTCCAGAACTCGGAGAAGCTCAAGGTGAGATATAGACCGGCTGTGGTGGCTCCGGCGGAGGCGTAGCGAGGGGTTCCCAGGAGATGTCAGAAGCGACCGATAAAGGTCAAATAGGACCCATGCAAGAAGGGGCGACCCTTGCGATTGCCCCTACGGCACGCAGGAAGTTGCGGCAGGCGGTTGGCCTGTTGTTTTACTGGCGGTCGTTCCCGGCGGAGTGGGTCGCTCTCCGTCTGGCAAGAAAACGCTGGAGGCGGCTCTATCTTCGCCCGGATGCGGAACCGCTGGTAAGCGTAGTCATCCCTACCTGGAACCGGGGTAAACTGCTGGCTGAGCGCACGATACCCTCTCTGTTGAGCCAGACCTACCAGAACTTTGAAATCGTTATCGTGGGGGACCATTGCGACGACGACACCGAAGAGCGTTTGGCAGCTTTCGGTGACCCGCGCATCAGATTTACCAACCTCCCCAGGCGCGGCAACTATCCCGAGAAACCGGAGCGGCGGTGGCGAGTAGCGGGAAGCGTGCCTGCCAATGAATGTCTAAAACTAGCCAGGGGGCAATGGATCACCTATCTCGATGACGATGACGTCTATACGCCCAACCATATCGAATCGCTCCTTCAATTTGCCCGCAAACACCGATTAGAATTTGCTTATGGTGCCTGTGAGCGCGAGATCACGACTGGCGAGTGGATAACCATCCGCGATACCCCCCAGAGGCGAGGCTTTGACGTGCATAAAGACCTGAACGCCTGGGGGAACGGTGTGGCCCATTCGACCTGGTTCTATAGGTCGTACTTACGCTTCTTCAAGTATGACCTACAGTCCTGGTGGTACGATTCGTATGCTGACCAGAGTGTTGTCATGCGGATGGGCCGGGCGGGAGTACGGGCCAAATATCTGGATCGCGTAGTCGCCTCGATGCCCCTGCGCCCCGGTGATGTCATATTAAGCCAGTCGAGGTTCCGCTCGGCTGCGGAGATAGAAGCTGAAAGAGAGACGATACGAGCGCGGTGGAACGCCATAAAAGAAGTATGAACTAGCTATCAGCTATCAGCTATCAGCTATCAGCTACTATAGACGATCACTAACCCTTAACTCCAAAATACTCCGCGCCCTCTGCGTCTCTGCGGTGAATCCAAAAACAATATTAACTTGGCGGTTTCGTAACAATTCGTAATTCACAAAGGGTATGTATGCTAATCGAAGAAGCCAGGTGGCTCAAAAAGGTACTGCAAGAACTTGGGTCGGACCGAGGCTCGATGCTACTCGATATAGGCTCTTCAACAGAATATTTCCGCAGGGTAGAGCAACCCTATATAGACTATTACGTCTTCTGGCCCCTCAGAAAGAAAGGCGTAGATATAATACACATAGATGCGCGCACCGACGAAGGCATCGATATCGTCTGCGACATCTCAGACCCAGGTAGCCATGAGGCTATAGCAAACATTTCGTCCGCCGATATCGTCCTCTGCTCGAACCTGCTTGAGCATGTTCTCGACAGAGATATGGTAGCCGCTAGATTGGCCCAGCTGACGAAACCGGGTGGGCACCTGATTGTTACGGTTCCCCACGTATATCGATACCATGAGGACCCGATAGATACCTTGTACCGCCCCACAAACAAAGAGTTGGAAGCGTTACTCTCATTGGACGAAATCGACGTGGTCCGGTCAGAGATTTTAGATGTGGACTGCGGATACCTCGATATACCTGATAACTTCCTGGCCTACCTTCTTTTTCGGGTCCGCCGGTTCGTAAGACTGACTATCTTGCGGCGGCCGGTAAAGTTTGATCGCTGCAAGGTATCGATAGTGGTTTTGAAGAGAGCAACCCAGAACCTTCAACCTTGAACATCCTTTTTGTCTCCAATCTCTATCCACCAATCGCTATTGGCGGCTATGAGCAGGTTTGCTTCGATGTGGCCCAGGGCCTTAAAGCACGCGGTCACAGGGTTAATGTGCTCACAAGTTCTTACCGTGCGCGAGAGGTTGGAGGGCATGAGGCTGGCGTTTACAGGCGGCTAAAGTTGCTCACCAATTGGGGTCTACCCAAATCAGGTAGCACACCCTGGCTCGCACGTAGCAGGACAGAAATGGAATGGCACAATGTTCGCTTTCTGCGTGACGCCTTGAGACGGCTAAGCCCCGATGTGGTGATCTTCTGGAACAGCGCAAATATAGGGCGCGACTTGCTATCAGCAGCGGAGCGTAAGGTTCCCACAGTTTACTATCTGCTAGACCCATGGTTATCCGCAGTACTGGTCCGGCAGAAGCAGTGGGCCGCATCGCCGCTTCGGACGCGTATCCCGCGAACCTTATACCAACTAGCCCTAAGGGCAGCAGGCATCCCACGCGGTCCGGTCGAGGCGAGGTATCTGCTCTTTGTCAGTAAGGCATTAAAGAGACAATACGCGCAGATGAGCCTCGACATTACCCGTGGCGTGATAATATATAACGGTGTGGATCCCGGGCTCTTTTCGTTTCAGCCCCAGCACATATTACGCCGCGCTCCAGATGAGCCATATCGTATCTTGTTCTCAGGTCGTATCACACCTGAAAAGGGGATTGTCACCCTTCTTGCGGCGCTCAACAAGCTCCGCACACTACCTGGACTGGAACAGAGCAGATTAAGCCTGCTTGGGGTCCCGCAGAGCGACGCTTATGGAGTGGAACTGCGAAGCCATATCACAGGGCTTGGCCTGGAGAATGCTATCGAGTTTCTACAGCCTGTACCGAGGTCAGAGGTCCCTGCTGTATATGCCGAGCACGATTTGCTAGCCTTTACTTCTGAGTGGGAGGAGCCGTTCGCCTTGACCCTGCTGGAGGGCATGGCCGTCGGTCTGCCGGTCGTTACTACCCTGACCGGCGGCTCTTTTGAGATTGTGCGCGATGGTGAGAATGCTATCGCTTTCCGTACGGGCGACCCGGATGATCTCGTGCAGAAGCTGGCATGGACGCTCACGCACCCCACCCAGGCGGCAGGGATAGGTCGCAGGGCCAGCGAGGAGATAAGAGAGCACTACACCATAAACGCTCAGGTCAACTCCATCGAAGCATATTTGAAAAGCATGATGCATATCTCATAAGGGGGGCCTTTGCGTAAGCGTATTTTTCACCTGCATATTTACCCTGATTACGGGCGGCGAATAGAACGCAGCACCGGCCCCAAGAAGCTGCTCAACAGGCTGGTGCCGAGGCATACTTTGCTCCCGTTCTGGCAGGAGCTATATGCGGCCAGAGTTAGACTGACCAGCCGTAACACACGTCGCAGGTACGCTCATTCACGCGAGTTGCTGGTCAATATAGGAGCAGGCGACAAGGGTAGGCCGGGGTGGATCAATATCGATGTTCTGAAGCTGCCTGGCGTTAACTGCGTCTATGACAGCCGCAAGAGCCTACCTTTCCCCGATAACTCCGTCAAAGCCATATTCTGCGAGCACTTCTTCGAGCATATTGACTACACGGAAGAGGTGCCTTACTTCCTATCGGAGTGCTACCGCGTCCTGATGGTAGAAGGGGTCATTCGAATAATAGTCCCTGACATCGAGCGTTACCTGCATGGCTACGTCGCTGAAGGGTGGGATACCTTGAGCGCGCTGAGGCCCCTTGACGCCGAGCGCAGGGATTTCTACATTGGCAACCGTTACAACACCAAGATGGAGCTTATCAACGTTCTCTTCAGGCAGGGCCACGAGCACAAGTTCGCCTACGATTATGAGACGCTGGCATTTTTGCTCCGCAGGTACGGCTTCGATGAAGTGTACAAACAGGACTACGGCCAATCTCTGATGCCGGAGCTACTAATTGACACCCCCCAGAGGGCCACCGAGAGCCTCTACGTGGAGGCCATCAAAAAGAGCACCAGCAGGTAACTCAAATCCAAAATCCAAAATCCAAAATCCAAAATACTAGCGTGCCCACCGTATCGTTCGTCATACCAACCTATAATCGCTCCGCGATTCTGATCGAGTGCCTGCGGGTGCTGGAGCGTGAGCAGCAGTCGGGAACGGGGCCACCGTTTGAAGTGGTTATCGTCGATGACGGCTCCACTGATGCTACCGTTGATGAGGTAAAGGAGTTACAACATCTCCTCAGTACCCCCATAAAGCTTATACAACAGGAGAATCGGGGTCCGGCTGCCGCGCGCAACCTCGGAGTTGAAGCTGCGAGAGGGGAAGTCGTAATCTTCCTGGGAGATGACATCATCGTTCAACCCGGTTATCTAGCCGTCATTTATGGTGCCTATCAGGCTCACGCGCAGGAAACATGTGGGGTGCTTGGCCACACAAGATACGACCCTTGCTCAATTCCTACCCCCTTTGGGCGGTGGCTGGACAGGGAAGGCGGTTTGCAGTTTGCATATGGAAGGGCACGCGAAGATGCGCCCGTCGGATTCGACCTGTTTTACACTTCCAATATCCTTGTCCCGCGAGATGCGCTGGTAAAAGCCGGTGGCTTTAACGAAGGTTTCAGTCACGCGGCGTTTGAAGATACTGAGCTTGGATACCGTCTCATGAAGCTAGGCCTGAAGCTCCACTACTCTCCAGGTGCGCGTACTCTGCACATTCACCCTGTATCTATAGAGTCAGTAGCTGCCCGTATGAGAGTGACAGCCCAGGCTGCCCTGGAGTTACGCTCGCTCAACCCTGAACTGTTTACTCTTCTCTACCCGAGAGCCGAAACTCGCTTTGCGCATCCGTCGCGGCGGCACCGGATAATAAGGTGGATATTCACTGGGCCGGTTCTCGCATTGCTGAAGCTTATCGACAACAAGCTTCACGCTCCTTTGCCTGGGGGGCTATACCAACGCGCTCTCTACTGCGTGCAAACCCAGGCCATATCTCGCCTTTGGCTCAAGTAGAACCGCCAAGGGCTGTAGGCGGCCCTTCTGGGGTTACAAATTACGAGTTGCGTTACCCACAAAAGAAGAAGGAAGACCGAGAGGTCTTCCTTCTTCCTATCTATTCTTTAGCATAGGCCTTGCGGCTTTTTGCTTACTAGGCAGAGGGTGAGGTTGATTAGTGGTTAGTGGTTAGTGGT